>JAMFSY010000079.1 GCA_026225555.1 Methylacidiphilales bacterium | reverse complement strand
TCGCTCTCATCCGCCTCAACGACAAAAGGCGCGCCTTCCGTCCACGCCGCGTTGGCGCCGAGCAGCGGAACCTGCGCGCCGATGTAGTGGGAGGGATTGGCATCGGCTTGTCGCAGCACATGGGTGAGCATCGAGGAAGTCGTGGTCTTGCCGTGACTTCCCGCCACCACGTAAGTGCTCTTCATGTCGGCGAGCACGACGAGACATTCCGCGCGGCGCACCGTAAGGATGTTTTTCTCCTGGGCCGCGCGGCGCTCGGGATTCTCCGCCGCGATCGCCGAGGAGAAAACGACCAGCGCGCTGTCGTCTACGTGCGTCGCCTTGTGGCCTTCGAAATAACGGACACCCGGCGGGATGTAGGCCGTGGCATGATCCGCGGAAACGAGATCGGAGCCGGAAACCTGGTGACCCTGCGCGACGAGCAGGCGGGCGAGCCCGCTCATGCCGCTGCCGCAGACCCCGATGATGTGTATCTTCTGCGGGCCACTCTTCAGCAGCTGATCGAGGCGTTGCTTTAGGTCCGGTTGCATGATGCCTCGATTTCTTCCGCCACCCGCTTGGCGGCGTCCTCGCCAGCCAGCTTGGCCGACGCTTCTGCCATGCCTTGGCGGAGGGAAGTATTGCTCAAAATTTCGGCCACGCTGGCGTAAAGTTCCTCGGGCGTGGTCTTGCTTTCCACCAGGATGCGCGAGGCGCCGGCGCGCTGGAAAATGCGCGCGTTGAAGGTCTGGTGATCGTCCGCCGCGGCGGGATAAGGGACGAGCACGGAGGGCAGCCCGTAATGGCTTAATTCGGTGAGCGACGCGGCTCCGGAACGGCTGATGACCACGTCGGCGAGACTATAGAAATGTTCCATTTCCGTCGAGAACGCTCGCACCACCGCCGTCAATCGTTGCCGGCGGAAATTGATCTCGGAAATATTGGCGTCGACCTGCCCGGCGAGATGGATGAATTGCACTTCGTCCCGCTGCGCATGCCAGAGCGGCAACGCCTTGAGGACGAGCTGGTTGATCCCATGTGCGCCTTGGCTGCCGCCCATGACGAGCACGATCGGCAGGGCGGGATTCAATCCAAACTTCTCCGCCGCGACCGCCCGGTCGATCCGCCCCAGGCCGCGCCGGACCGGCGTCCCCGTGACCACGCAATGGGCGCGGCGCAGGTAGTTGGCGCAACTATCGAAACCGAGCAGGGTCTTGTTCACCAGCGGCGCGATCAATCGCGTGACGCGGCCGGGAATCGCATTCGATTCGTGGATCAAGGTAGGCAGATGGAGATGACGTCCGAGCAACAACGGAATGGCGCTGGTGAATCCGCCCATGCCCACCACCGCCGTGGGCTGGAAATCACGATAGACCTGCCCGCACTCGCGCCAGCTGCTGAAAAGACTCATGCCGAACGTGAAAACGCGCGGGGTAAAAATCCCCGGCCAGCCGATACCCGGCAAAGCGTGCGAAGCCTGGTCATCCGCACCCTTGAGCGCGAGCGCGTCGATCTGTTTCGCGGAGACGAGCAGGAGCGTGTCGTGCCCACGATGGCGCAATTCCTCCGCCACGGCCAATCCCGGAAAGAGATGGCCGCCGGTTCCTCCGCAGGCGATGGCGATTTTCATAATTTCACATCCTCACGCTGTAGGGTTGCGGGGCCAGCGCCGGGGCGCGTTGAGTCTGGTAGACGCCTTGCCGGTGCAGATTAAAAAGGATGCCGATGGCCGCGAGACAAGTCAGCAGGTTCGAGCCGCCATAGCTGATAAACGGCAGCGGCAGGCCCTTGCACGGCATCAGCGACGTGACCACAGCCAGATTCATCATCGCCTGAAGCGCGATCATCACGGTGATGCCAGTGCCGAGGAGCACCCCCGCGGAGTCGGGAGAGTGCAGCGTGATCCAGCCGCCGCAAAGCGTCAGGATCAGGAAGGCCAGCACGATGGCAAGCGTCACCCAAAGACCGAGCTCTTCGCCGATGATGGGGAAAACGAAATCGGTGTTCACCTCGGGAAGGTAATACATTTTCTGGCGGCTGTTGCCGAGGCCGAGCCCGGAAAGTCCGCCGGAGCCAAGCGCGATCAACGCCTGCCATTGTTGGTAGCCGGTATCATCCTTGTGCAACTCCGGATGCAGGAAGGCCGTCCAGCGCGCCAAGCGCTGGGGGATGAACAGCGAGGAAAGCAGAATGCCCAGCACGCCGACGATCGGCACGGGGAGCAGATAAACCAGCCGCACACCCGCGCAAAACATAATCACCACCATGATGCCGAGCATGATCAGCGTGGTGCCGAGGTCCTGCTGCTTGGCCACCAAAAGAAGCAGCGGCACGGTGCAGGCAATCGGCCAGAAAAAGCCCCGCGTGAACTCGCGGGCATGGCGCTGATTTTTCCCCATCCACCACGAAAGGAAAATAATCAGCGCCAGCTTCGCTAGCTCCGAAGGTTGATAAGTCCACCCGGCCAGACGCAGCCAGCGGGGCGAACCGTTGACCCGCACACCGACGTGCGGGATAAGACATAGGATCAGCAGCACGGCGGACACGCCCACAATCCACGGCGCGAAACGCAGCAGCTTCTGGTAATCGTAGCGCGAGAGAACCACGCAGGCGATTCCACCCAGGAAGAGCCACACGCACTGCTTGCGGAGATTGCTGTAGACCCCGCTCATGTCCAGCGGCGCAAGCATCGCGCTCGTGCTGGTCAGCATCACCAGGCCGAGGGCGATCAGCCCCAGCATGATGATCAGCAGCAGGTAAGCGACATTGCGTTGCATGAACATGGTTTAGAGTCTCCTAGAAGTGACGGGCGATGACCGCCAGGAATAGAATAATGCTTGTGTTCATGATCTGTTAAAGGCCCAGCAAGTGCCAGGCCGCCATTCCGGCGCTGACGACGGCATGGCAGGCGGCGTAGGCCAGGGCCACGCCGAAAATCGCCGTGACCGACCATACACACACATCGACCGCTGCCGCGAGCGTCAGCTTTGCCCTTTTGACCATACGGGAATTGCCTACTACGGGATGAAGTTCGCCAGTTGCGCGCTCGGGGTCGCCCGCGGCTCAATCCGATCCGGCTGTTGCTGCTGCTGGGCGGGAATGGGCGAGACGTTCGCACTGCGCGGTTCCTGGGACGGGATCTTCAACTTCTGGCCGATCTTCATCTTGCGAGCGTCGCTGATGTTGTTCACAGCCATGATCGCGTTCGGGGTCGTGCGGAACTTGCGTGCGATCTTGGTCAGCGTATCGCCCTTCATCACCGTGTAGGTGTGGCGTCCACCGCTCGGCGCGGACACGATCGCCTGATCGTGAGGCGTGCTGGCCATCGCTTTGGGCGTCGGCGCGGGCGTGGAATCACCCAGGATCGTCGTGTTGCCTTCGGGCGTAATCGCCGAGGCGGCCGGTGCCGTGGTCGAGGCGGAGGCCACCAGGGTCTTCGCCGGGATGGTCAGCTTCTGGCCGATCCGCAGCATGTCGTTCTTGAGGCCGTTCGCGGCCCGCAGCTTGGCCACGGTGATGTGGTGCTGATGCGCGATGCGAGCGAGCGAATCATGCGACTTCACGACATACGAGGCGCCACCAAGGGCTTCCGTTTCGGAGGTCGCCGGAGCGGGCGTAATCGCCGGTTCCGAGGCGACTTCCGGCGCGGCGGAGGGAACGATCTGCGGAGGCGTGATCACCGGGCCCGACTGAACCGGACCGGAAGGCACGTTAGCCGTCGGTTCGGGTGCAGGGGCGGGAGCCGGAATGGTCGGCGTCGTGGGCGCGGGCGTGCTGATGGAGGTTGTATCCGTGGAGGCCGTGGCCGTTGACAGCGCATCGGGCGTCGTCGCGGTGGTCGGAGTGGAGGCGGGCGTGGTCGCTGCCGTCGCGCTCTTGTCACTGGTGCCATCGGGCAACTGGCCATCGCTGACCACGGAACCTTCGGGGGTGACCTTCACGCCTTTATGCGTCTTGTCGGTCACGAGGTCCGCGTCGGTGCTGCCGCCGCTCATGAGGTGAATTACGGTGAAGCCGCCAATTACGATGACGTGCAGCGCGAGGACGGCGATGAAGACCGTCATCAATTTTAAGCCGCCGGTCTGTTGCGACTTGAGGTTACTTTCGTTGTTTTCCATAGGTTTCTCTCTTTCTCTTCTTTTTGTGGTGGTGGATGTCTGCGTTTTGAAAGGGGTCAGGTGGATTTGGCCTGGGCTTGCACCAGGGCGCGGAACTGATTTCCACGGTCCTCGAAATCCTTGAACATGTCGTAGCTCGAACAGCCCGGCGAAAAGAGGACGACGTCGCCCGGTTGCGCGAGCTGGCGGCTTTTCGCGACGGCATCGGCCAGCGTCGCGGCGGGATGACACGGGACGACCGATTGCCAGGCGGCGGTGAGCTTTTCGGTCATTTGCCCGATGAGCACGACCGCCTTCACCTTCTCACGCACGAGAGGACGCAGGCCCGTGAAATCGAGCCCCTTGTCCTTGCCGCCGGCGAGGAGTACGACGGGTTGACGCATCGCCAGGAGCGCCTTTTCGAGCGCGTCGATATTGGTCGCCTTGGAATCATTCAGGTAAGTGACGCCGTCAATTTCGCCGACCTTTTCGCAACGATGCGGGAGCGGCTGGTAGGCGATCAGCGCCGCCACTGATTTTTCGCGCGCGACGTTGTAAAGATCGGCCACGGCTAGTGCCGCGAGCATGTTTTCCGCATTGTGCCGTCCGATCAGGTTCGTGCGGCTTTGCTCGAGCACCTGCTCGCCGCGCGCGACGAGCCAGCCGTCCTTGAATTCATAATCGGCCGGTTCGCCCGTGACGCTGAAGGTGATCTTGTGCGCGGCGATCTGGGGCAACCGGACGTGGACGTTGACGATGGCATAATCGTCGGTCGTCTGGTTGCGGAAGATCTGCCACTTCGCGAGCTCGTACTCTTCCATCGTGGCGTAACGGTCGAGATGGTCGGGCGTGAGATTGAGATGCACGCTGATGCGCGGCCGGAAATCGACAATGTGCTCGAGCTGGAACGAACTGACTTCCAGCACCATCACGTCGAGATTATTGCTCTCGCGCACCGCCGTGGAAAAAGCCGTGCCGATATTGCCCGAGGCCATGGTGCGCTTTCCACCCGCGATGAGCAGCGCGTCGATCAATTCCGTCGTGGTCGTCTTGCCGTTCGTGCCGGTGATCGCGACGATGGGGCATTCACAGAAGCGGTAAGCCATTTCCAGTTCGCCGAAGAGTGGAAGCCCCGCCTGGCGCAGAGTCTGCACCATGGGCACCGCCGGGTTGATGCCGGGACTGATCACGCCGAGATCGAAGCGCGTGGCGAGCGGAATCGCCGCGCCCAATTCCACCGCGATGCCGCGACGGCGCAGGGCCTCGGCGCGCTCGAGCACGCTGGCGTTCGACGCCGCGTTGTCGCGCACCGTGACCTCGGCGCCTTTGTCCTGGAGAAGTTTCGCTGCTTCCATACCGCTAATTCCCAATCCGAGCACCACGACTCGCTTTCCATGTAGATCCATAAAGTTTCATGCGCGCGCGGTTACCGAAGTTTCAACGTGGCCAGCGCCAGCAGCGCTGCGACCAGGCTCATGATCCAGAACCGCACCGTCACAGTGGATTCGTTCCAGCCTTTTAATTCGAAATGATGATGCAGCGGCGACATGAGAAACACGCGCTTGCCGGTCAGCTTGAATGACGCGACCTGGATCATGACCGAGCCCGCTTCCAGCACGAAGACGCCGCCCGCGATGACCAGGGCCAGTTCCTGATGCACGCAGATCGCGATCACGCCCAGCACGCCGCCCAACGCCAGCGAGCCGGTGTCGCCCATGAACATCCGCGCCGGGTGACAATTGAACCAGAGAAAGCCGAGGCCGCTTCCCACCAGCGCCGCGCAAAAGACGGCGAGGTCGCCCGCGCCACTGACCAACGGCAAAAAGAGATAGGTGGCCAGCCGCGCATTGCCCGCGACGTAACAAAAAATGGCGTAAGTCAGCGCCACGCTAATCGAGCAGCCGATGGCCAGACCGTCGAGACCGTCGGTCAGGTTCACCGCGTTCGAGGTGCCCATGATGACCACCGCGAAGAAGACGACGGCGAGCACGCCCATATCGACCACCACCGGCATTTTCAAAAACGGAATGTAGAGCCGGTTCGAAGCGCCGGGATAATCCGAGTAATAACGAAGAAACGTGTAAACGAAGATCGCGAGCAGTAACTGGGCGGCGAGTTTGTGCCAACCGCGGATGCCCTTCGAATTCTTCTTCGCCACCTTCTCGTAATCGTCGGCGAAACCGATGAAACCCAGGAACAACATCGAAATGAGCACCAGCCAGTAAAGATGGTTCAGCGGATCGCACCAGAGGAGCGAGCTGATCGTCACCGTGAGAATGATCAGGATGCCGCCCATGGTCGGCGTGCCCTTTTTGCTGCTGTGCAGATCAGCCAGTTCGCGCACCTCGGACTTGAGGCGCAGCGGCTGGCCCAGCTTCAGGCGGGTGAGCAGGATGATGGTCTTCGGTCCCAAGGCGAAAGAGAGAATGAGCGACGTCAAGGCCGCCGCCATGGCGCGAAAGGTTTCATAGCGCAGCACGTTCAACGGGCCGAAATAGGCCGAGAAATGGGAAAGATAATAGAGCATATTAAGCGGCTCCCTTCCCGGCGATCGACTCGACCAGCTTCTCCAAACCCATGAAGTGCGAACCCTTCACCAGCACGGCATCGCCCTCCTGCATGACAGCGGTCAGGGCCACGGCGGCTTCCTCCGCGTCCAATACGCGGGCCACGGTGCGAAGGCCGGCTCGGATCGCGCCCACCACATAGGCCTCGGCGTGCGGGCCGACGGCGATGAGAAACTCGACGCCTTGCTGGGCGGCAAAAGAGCCCACCTCCCGGTGCAGTTCGGGCGCATGCTGACCGAGCTCGCCCATCGAGCCGAGCACGGCCACGCGGCGGCGCGCGCCGGGAAATTCCTTCAGCGCGATGAGCGCCGCCTTCATCGAGGCCGGGTTTGCGTTGTAGGCGTCGTTGATGATCCACGCGCCGCCGGTTTCCACGACCTGCATGCGCGCGCCGGGCAACTTCACTGTCTCCAGGCCTCGCGCGATTTCCGCCAGGCTCAGACCGACCTCGCCGCCCACGGCCGCGGCGAGCAGGGCATTGCCGACCATGACGCGATTGAAAACCGGCAGGTGGACCGGCGTGCTTTCACCGCCGTGATGCAATTGAAAGGAAATCCCCGCCGCGGTGACATGCACCTCTTCGGCGCGCCAGGTCGATTCGACTCCGCCGCCCACCCAAATGACCCGCGCGGATGTGCGGGATGCGATCGCGCGACTCCAGGCATCCTCGCTGTGCAGGATGGCCGCGCCGCTCGCCGGCAGCGCCTCGATCAACTCCGCTTTTTCATCCGCAATAGCCGCCTGATTGGCAAAAAATTCGATGTGCGCGGGCCCAATGCTGCTGATCACACCGATGTCGGGAGCGGCCATGCGGGCCAGCTCGGCGATCTCGCCGGGATGGTTCATGCCCATTTCCACCACGCCGAATTCGTCTCCCTCGTCGAGCTTGAGCAGCGTCAACGGCACGCCGATGTGATTGTTGAGATTGCCCTCAGTCGCCTTGGTCTTGAACTTGGTCCGCAGCACGGCGGCGATCAATTCCTTGGTGCTCGTCTTGCCGCTGCTGCCGGTCACGCCGATGGTGCGGACGGGAAGCAGCTTGCGATAAGTGGTGGCAAAGCGTTGCAGGGCCTCGAGCGTGTCGGGCACTTCCACCAATCCGAGATCCTCGGGCAGGTCGGATAGCAGGCGGTTCGAGACGAGGGCGGCGACCGCGCCCCGGCTCTTCACTTCGCGCACGAAGGCGTGGCCGTCGAAGCGGTCCCCTTGCAGCGCAACAAAGCAATCACCCGCCGCGAGCGTGCGTGTGTCGGTATGCAGCCGGTCCACCGGCAGCGCGGGATCGCCCTTGATGAGACGTCCCCCGCTCAGGCGAGCCACTTCTTCCAGCGTGCAACGGCGCATCACGAGGCCCTCCGTTGCAGGAATTCCTGCACCACCATGCGGTCGTCGAAGGGATGGAATTGACCCGCGATTTCCTGGGTCGTCTCGTGTCCCTTGCCTGCGACGCAGACCACATCACCCGGCTGCGCGAGCGCGAGCGCGGCCGCGATGGCCTGACGGCGATCGGTGATCCGCTCGTAGCGGCCCTTGAACTCCTTGTCGCTCACGCCGGCTTCCATGTGATCGAGAATCGATTCGATATTTTCCTGACGCGGATTGTCCGCCGTGAAGATGGAATAATCGGCGCATTCCAGTGCGGCGCGCGCCATGAGAGGCCGCTTCACCGCATCGCGATTTCCGCCGCAACCGAGCACGGCAATGAGCCTCCCGCGCGTGATGCCACGCAGCACGGTCAGCGCCTTGCGCACGGCGTCGTCGGTGTGCGCGTAATCGACCACAGCGGTCACACCGTCGTTCGAGACAAATTTCTCCAGCCGTCCCGGCACCTGGGGCGTGGTCTGCAGCCGCTCGACAATGACGTGCGGCGGAATGCCGAGCGCCACTGCGGCGCCGGTCGCAGCCAACATGTTGGCGATGTTGAAGGAACCGATGAGCGGCAGTTCGAACGGAAAGTAACTCGCGCCGATACGCAACGTTCCCTGGGTGCCCGTGGCATCGAAGCTCAGGCCGGTCGCCTCAATGTCGGTATCGGGACAGGCGTCGAGGGTGTAGGAGATCACGCGCACGCGACCCGCCAGCAGCTTGATCAGGCGCGCGCCGTATTTATCGTCCGCGTTGATGACCGCGATACCAGGCCGCTCCGCGCGGTCCAGATTGGTGAAGAGCACCGCCTTGGCCGTGAAGTAATTCTCCATCGACTCGTGGTAATCGAGATGGTCCTGCGTGAGATTCGTGAAGACGCCGACCTGGAATTCGATCGGCTCGACCCGGCCCTGTTCGAGCGCGTGGGAAGAGACTTCCATCACCGTGGCGCGGCAACCGCTCGCCTTCATCTGCGCGAGCAATTCGTGCAGGTCGAGTGATTCGGGTGTCGTGCGCGAGGCGGGCAAAATCCGATCGCCGATTTCATACCGCACTGTCCCGATGAGGCCGATCGGCACCTTCGGTTCGGAAAGGAGATGCTTGAGGATGAAGGTCGTCGTCGTCTTGCCGTTCGTCCCGGTGACGCCGATCATCTTCAGCGACTTGTCGGCACGGCCAAAGAAGTTCGCCGACATCCGCGCCATCGTGCGGCGCGCATTTTCCACCTCGATGAACGTCGGGCCATGGCCCACCACGTAATCGGGATTTTCCAGCACGACCGCGGCGGCGCCCCGGTCGCAGACTTCCGCGATGTAGCGATGACCGTCCGTCTTCTTGCCCTTCCAGGCGAAGAAGACGTCGTTCGGCTCCACGCGCCGGGAATCGTAGCGCAAGGCGTGAACCGTGCGGTCCACGGAACCGTGGATCGCTTTGGTGGTGGTTTCTTTGAGGAGATCGGAAAGTTTCACAGGGGAGAGGGAGAAGTGGAGCTCAACGTCGTCGTCGCGGGCGTCGCGGGTTGATCCTCCGGGATGTTCAGGATTTGGGCCACCTGCCGGGCCATGTCGGCGAAAACCGGAGCGGAAACTTCGGCGCCGTAATATTGGTTCTGCTTGGCGTGCGGTTCATCGACCATCACCAGCGCGACAAAGGCGGGATCCTGCGCGGGAAGGAAGCCGATGAACGAGGAGACGAACTTGGTGTGGGAATAGGCGCCATCAACGAACTTCTGCGCCGTGCCGGTCTTGCCCGCGTAGGAATAGCCGCGGACCTTGATGTTCTTCGCGGTACCATCGATCGTCACCTGCTGAAGCGCCTTGCCGACGTCCCGCGCGGCCTCGGAGGAGATCACCTGCCGGACGACATGCGGCTCGAAAACGGAGACGACGCGGCCGGTGCTGTCGGTGACTTTGCTGATCAGGCGCGGTGTCATCAGGCGGCCGCCGTTCGCGACCACGCACATGGCGTCGACCATCTGGATCGGGCTTGCGCCGACTTCCTGGCCCATCGGGATGCGGGTGATGGAAAGCGCGCTCCATTTATCGACCGGACTCAAACTACCCGCCGACTCTCCCTGGCCTTGGAAGAGGCCGGTGCGCTGGCCGATGCCGAAGGCGCGCGCGTAGCTATAGAGCTTGTCCTCATGCAGGTAATTCATCGCGATCTTGGCGAAGCCGATGTTGCTCGATTTCGCGAGCACTTCCTCGACCGGCAGCGTGCCGTTCGGTTCGTCGTCCCGCAGGGTCTTGCCGCCGTAATAATAGGAGCCGTTCTCGCAGAAGATGGGCGTCTGGAGATCAATCATCTTCTCGTTCAGCGCGGCGGCCAACGTGATGATCTTGAAGATGGAGCCCGGCTCGACCATGTCGGTGATGCAGCGGTTCTCGAGATTGTCCTTCTTGAAGGTCGTATGATCGTTCGGGTCAAACGTGGGCCGCGATCCCATCGCCATGATCTCGCCGGTGTGCGGATCCACGATGATGATGTAGGCGCCATGCGGCGTGTAGGTCTGGACGATCTGGTCGAGCTCTTCCTCGACCACATGCTGAATCGTCATCTTGACCGTGAGCGTCACGTCGTAGCCATCCAGCGCGGGCGTCTCACGCGTCTGGTAACCGGCGATCTCATTGTGCCGCGCATCGCGCTCGACCCAGCGTTCACCGGGCACGCCGCTGAGCAATTTGTCCATCTCCTTTTCCGTGCCGGCCATGCCGTGCTCACTGTCATCGACGAAGCCGAGGATGTGGGCGGCCAACTGGTTGTTGGGATAGGAACGGCGGTCCTGCGGATCGAAAATCAGGCTGTCCAACTTCAGCGCGCGCAGGCGGGCGACGACGGTATCATCGACTTCGTGGGCGAGGAGCGCATAACGGTTCTTGGGATTGTATGCCGCCGTGATGCCCTGCGGGGGGACTTGCAGCGCCTGCGCGATCCGGGGCAGGTTGATCTCGGGATGCGAGGCCTTCATCTTCAGCCCGTCGAGGCGGATGTCGTAAACTTCCTGGGTCTCCGCGAGGACGTTGCCTTCGTTATCGAAGATGGCGCCGCGATGGGGCGCGATCGTCTCGGGATGGAGATGATTTTCGATGGCAAGGCGTTCGAACTTGTCATGCTCCACCAACTGGATCTGGATCAGGTGGAAGGAGATGACCGTGAACCCGCAGGCCAGAAAAAGCAGAACCCAAATGGCACGCGTGCGAGGTTGCATGGAGGACGCAGCTACTGAGCGGGCTGGAGCGGAGGTTGGGTTGCGGGCTGGGCCGTGGCGACGGGATAATAATTATAATTGGCCGCGCCCTGGGGCATCGTGCCAATGCGCGCGAGGCGGGCGCGGATGGTCTGTTCCATGTGCACGAGGACGAGGTTATTGTCGCCGAGGCGGACGAGATCGGAGTGCATCTGCACCAGGCGGCGCTGCAGGCGCAACGGCGACTTCATCGTGTCCAAGTCGTAGGTCAGCTGGTTGTTCCGCTTCTGGATGCCGGCGAGCTGGAGATCGAGGGAATGGGTCTCCTGCGCGAGGTGCAGGTTCTGGTTCTTGCACAGCATGTAGCTCAGGCCGAGCACCGAGAGCAGCCCGGCAATCAGGATCCATTTGACCACGCCCATCCAGTGGAGGGACTGGCTGTTCTTCATGCGATTGCGGCTCATAGGGATTCCTCGTTGCGGATGGCGACGCGCAGACGGGCGCTGCGGGCGCGGGGGTTTTGGACCAGTTCTTCCTCAGTCGGCAGGTAACGTTTGACGTCGCGAAGATGCTGCTGCGGATTGGGCAACGTGTTGGGACGTTGCGGCGTGTCGAGCCACGGGGAACTGCGGTCGCGCAGGAAATGCTTCACGACACGGTCCTCCCCGGAGTGAAAGCTGATCACGGCCAGCACGCCTCCCGGTTGCATGATTTCCACTGCCTGCGGCAAGGCCGCTAGCAGGGCCTCCTCTTCTCCGTTAACAGCGATGCGTAGAGCCTGGAAGACCTTCGTAGCCGGATGTATTCCGGTAGCTCGTCGGTGGGGGAGCGCTTCGGCCACCACCCCCGCCAGATCGGTTGTGCTGCGGAAGGGCGCGCGTTGTCGCCGTGCCACCAGGACTCGGGCCACTCGATTTGCTTCTCGTTCTCCACCGTTTTCATAAAAAATTTTGCTTAGCTCCTTTTCAGGTAGTTCGTTGACCAGATCGGCCGCCGTGCGGCCCCTGCTCTGATCCATACGCATGTCGAGCGGGCCTTCCGACCGGAGGCTGAAGCCGCGCTCCGCGGTCTCCAGTTGCGGGGATGAGACCCCGAGATCGAGGAGTACTCCATCGACCCAATCCCACCCGTGCTCGATGCTGCATGTTTTCAATTCCTTAAAATTCCGTCGTTTAAATTCAAATGTCTCCGGCCACCGGGCTTTTAGGGCCCGCGCGGCTTCCTCCGCCTCCTCATCCTGGTCCAACCCAAGGACCAGCGCCCCCTGCTCCAAAAGCGCCCGCGTATGTCCGCCGCGCCCGAACGTCCCGTCGATCCATCGCCGCCCCGGTTGCACCCGCGCCGCCGCGAGCACCTCGGCCAGCAGCACCGGGATATGCCCGGTCTCCTGCCCTTCCCCCACGCTCAACCCATGTTCCAGCGCCAGCCCGGCACCGGAACCGGCCGGCGTAATCCCACCAGCTCAAAGGCGTTGCGGCGCGCCAGCTTGACGACCGAGGAGCCAATGACCTGGCCCTCTCCATCTTTTTCCGCTTCGAATCCGTAAACCATTTGTCGGCGCACAAGACCTTTGATTTTGATTTCCATATTCCTCGTTTTTCCTCTGCGGTGGGACGACGGACGAGCCGTCGCCGATGCCGTGGTGGGTAACAAGGAGTAAGGCATCGTTTACATCCTTGTCGGGTTTCGCTCGCCACCGGCATCTGCCGGCCGAGCCCTCAAATAGGTCGGGACGTTCATAGGCCCATGGCGCCAAGCGCCTCCTCCACCGTGGTGGGCACGGTCTGTTTCGCTTCCCACACCGCCTTGTCCCAAATCTGGAAATGATCGAGACGGCCCACGAGGACCGATTCCTTCTTGAGCCCCGCACCGTGGCGCAGCTTCTCCTTCACCATGATGCGGCCCTGTTGGTCCCAGGTGGTGCCCTGCGCAAGGCTGGCCAGTTCTTCCAGCTTGGCGCGCATCGGGTCGGCGCTCTTCAGCAGCGCGGCTTTTTCCTGCAGGCGGCCGAGCCAAGACTCGGGATAAACGCGGACACATTTGTCCGAGGAAGGCAGAACGAAAAGCCGGGCTTCGTACGACTCAGCGCGCCATTCCGAAGGCACGGTGATCCGGCCCTTGGCATCAAAAGCATGCCCAAAGGTGTCCGTGTAGGATGCACGCGTTTCGTTTGCCATATCGATTGACCACTTATCTATTTTCTTGCCACAACCCCCCACTTTTAGACACCACAGAGGCAAAAGGGCAACCTAAATCGCTAAAAAAATCGGCTTTAACTCCTTCTGCCCGGCAGACTTTCGTTAGCCAAATGGATAACAAATCTGGCTTGCCCGCTGACGAAGTGAGAAACAGATGAAAGATTATCCAGCTAAACGAGGATAATTAAACCTAAACTGTTTAGGCCCTAAGACATTGAAAGCGAGACAGCTCCGTCCCGAGATTCGCCGCTAAAGAGATCTTTTTTAATGGGCGGGCGCGGCATTCGTCGGCGCCGCAGCGTTGGTTCCCCCGCCCGCGCTCATCGATTGCGCGCGCTTGGCCCGCATCTCGGACATATGCTTGTCGATCTGGTCCAAGATCGGGCCGAGGCCAGGATCTTCCTTCAACATGGCCTCGCGCAATTTCTGCTGATAGGCCTGCGCCTTCTCCATGTACTCCATGAGTTCTTCCGGCGTCGCGCTCTGCATATCGGGCCGGTCCTGCTTCAGACTGTCGCCCTCCGTCTTCAGGGCAGGATTATCCGCCACCGCTTTCGAGTGGGCGCTGAGCACCCGGTCCTGGTCCGCTTTCGAAAGAAAAGCGAGCAACTTATTCTGGTGCGCCTCCGTAGCTGCCGCAGGCGGCGTCCCGACTGGCGGTGCCGTCGAGGCAGGCGCGGCATTGGTGGTCGATGCCGCCAGAAGCGCCGGCCCCATCGCCCAGCCTGTCAACCCCGCCGCCAGGAGAATTGAGAATCTCATACCTTGAGAAGGTACCGATGACGCCGGGCATTTCAATCGAGAAGCGCCGGGTAAAATTATTCTACCGTCCGGGCTCTTTCGCGGGGTAGAGTGCCGCCGATTCATCCATATGGCCAAACACGTTGCGACGCTCACGCTGATCGGGCAGGACAAGGCGGGCGTCATCGCCCGAATCACCCAGTTGCTTTTCCAGGTGGGGGCCAATATCGAGGCACTCGAGGAACAGGTCACGCGCGGGAAGTTCAGCATGACGTTGCAGGCCTCGTGGACGCCCGCGAAATTCGACAAGCCGCGCATCCAGCACGAGATCCAGCAGGCGGCGCGCACGCTTAAGATGGAGGCCAAGATCCATTTCGCGCCGGTCGGGCGACAACGTCTCGCCATCCTCGTCACCCGAGAGCCGCATGTGCTCGAAGGTCTGCTCGCGAAGTCACCGGCCAGCCTCGGCGCGCAGCCGGTCGTGGTCATCGGCAACCGCGCGGAGCTGGGCGAACTGGCGAAGAAAAAGGGACTGCCGTTTTATCACGTCCCCTTCGAAAATCGCGCGAAGGCGGAGGAGCACGTGCTACAACTTCTCGAAAAATATGAGGTCGATTTCGTCGTCCTCGCCCGCTTTATGAAAATCCTTTCGCCCAACTTCGTCTGGCGCTGGAAGAACAAGATCATCAATATTCATCCTTCGCTTCTGCCCGCTTTTCCCGGCGCGAATGCCTATCGCCAAGCCTATGAACGGGGCGTCAAAGTCGTCGGAGTTACCGCCCACTTCGTCACGCCCAATCTCGACGAAGGGCCGATCATCGCCCAGGAAGTCCTGCGCCTGCGCGGCAGCGAACCTCTCGCCAGCATCGTCCGGCGCGGGCAGACCCTCGAAACGAAATGCGTGCTGCGCGCCGTCCGCACCTATCTGACCAAGCGGCTCGATGTGCACTGGGGCCGCGTCTATTCCTAGAGAACTTGGGGGTAGAGCATTTTAAATAATACTGTAACCGTTTTTAGGGATGGTGTAAGATGAGGGTCCATGAAGACCCTCTCCGTGGATTTACGACAGCGTATTTTAAATAGTTACGACGAAGGTTTGGGCAATCGCC
>JAMFSY010000078.1 GCA_026225555.1 Methylacidiphilales bacterium | reverse complement strand
TCTAAAGGCTGATCGTGACTATTGCATCACAAACTCGCTTTTCTTAGTTTTTTCGTGCGTCCGGTTTTCCGGGCCATCCCGCATGCGCGTTTCCTTCTCTTCAAAATCAAGCGTGTGGTGGATCGCGGGCTGGATCGCGCTGGGCCTGCTTTTTCTGATCAGCTTCTGCATCGATTTCACCAACGTGAAACAGGGCGGGGCCATCGATCTGCGCAACCGGATCACCGGCATCCGGCTCCTCGCGCACGGCCTCGATCCCTATTTCTATAAGTGGCAGGAACCCGAGCCACCGGAATATTGCGATCCCTACAACAACCCCCTGCTGCCGGTGAGCAAGACAACGGCCACGCCGGCGTTCCTGCTGCTCCATCTTCCCTTCGCGCTGCTGCCTTATCGGCTCGCGCAATTCCTCTGGCTCTTCCTGCAATGGCTTTGCCTCGCGGGCACGGCGTGGCTGTGGTGGCGCCGTTGCGCGCTGCCGTGGGAGCGCCTGCTGCTCGCCGCGTTTGTCGTGGGCTTCACGTATACGGCGGCTTGGCGGCTGCATGCGGAGCGTGGGCAATCCTATGTCGTGCTGCTCTTTTTCTTCGCCTGCTGGCTGGCGGGTACGCTGGATGGGAAATGGGGCAACTCGCGCTGGGTCGGTTTGCTTGCCGGTTTTCTCGTCGCGTTGCGTCCGCCCTTTTTGCTGCTCGCGCCCTTTCTCTTTCTGCATCGACGCGGACAATGGCTGGGCGCGGTCATCGGCCTGCTGATCGGAATCGGCCTGCCGCTGATTTGGAACGCGGACAGTTGGTTCAAATATTCCTCCGCCATGGCGATCCATTCCGGGCTCTATCGCGCCGGCACCGATCCCGCGCCGCCGCCGGAACGCTTTCCGCCGGAGATCGAAGGCGTCTCCACCGACTTGCTCGCCAATTACGTCACCATTCCGTATGCCGATTTTTCCATCCATGCTTTTCTCCGCGCGCTGGGACTCGAGCCCTTTCCCGCCTGGCCTCCACTGCTCGCCATCGCGGCGATTTATGGCGCATGGCTCTGGTGGTCGCGGAAAAAGGAAATCGAATCCCTGCTGCTTGGCCTCGCCATTTGGTACTTCCTCATCGATCTTTTTCTTCCGGCCTACCGCAATAATTACAACGATGTGCTCATCCTGAATATCGTCGCCCTGGGGCTGATTGTTTCCGCCCGCGTGACCTGGGGACTGCGCTGCTGCCTGCTCGCGCTACCCATGGGCTGGGGCATTTATCTCATCGCGCCGATGCACGATGCGCTGATCAACCTGCCCACGTTTTTCTTGACGCTGGGGGCCGTGCTGCTGCTTTGTCTAAGGAGCCGCCCGGCGCGTCGCCGCGCGGCCTAGGATATCCATGCTGAATTACATCTGGCTCGCGTTGATCGGCCTCGCCATTTTGATGGGCGGCTTCAGCGGCAACATCGGCGCGGTCGGCACCGCCGCCATCGACAGCGCCAACAAGGCGGTCGTGCTCGCGGGAGGCCTCGTCGCCATCATGACGCTCTGGCTGGGCCTGATGCGCCTGGCCGATAAATCGGGACTCGTCCACCGGCTCGGCCTCGCGCTCAAACCAATCATGACGTGGCTCTTTCCCGAAGTGCCGCCGGACCATCCCGCGATGGGCGCGATCATCCTCAATGTCGCGGCCAACATCCTCGGCTTGAACAACGCCGCCACGCCGCTTGGCCTCCGCGCGATGGGCGAGCTGGAAAAACTGAACCGTCGCCCCGGCGTCGCCACGAACGCGATGTGCATGCTGCTCGCGATCAACACCAGTTCCATCACGTTGATTCCCGTGACGGTGATCGGTCTGCTCGCGCTGGCGCATGGGAAGAATCCCACGGCGGTCATTGGTACCTCTCTCGCCGCGACCGCCGTGGCGCATCTCGCCGCCATCGGGGCCTGCAAGCTTCTGGAACGAAGCCGCTTTTATCGGCTGCCGGAACTTCCCCGGCAAACGACTACCGATCCCTCCCTCGAAGAACTTGACGAGGCCACGGCCACGAGTTCGGAGGGAAAGAAAATTGAGGAGGAAGCCCTGCGCACCGACGCCACTCTCCCGTGGGCGCCTTTTTCCGCCGTGATTCTTTTTATCACCGCGTTTCTCTTCGTCGCCATGCTACTCATCACCGCTTTCCCGGAATGGATCGGAAGACCGATCACGCCGGAGGAGGCGAACCGCTTTTTTCTCCTACGGTTGATCGATGCGCTTTCCGTTCTCGCCATCCCGTGGCTCATTCTTTTCTTTCCGCTCTATGCGGCCCTGCGACGCATTCCGGTCTATGAAGAATTCGTGGAAGGCGGCAAGGAAGGCTTCCAGGTCATCCTCCGCATCCTGCCTTATATCGTGGGCATGCTCGTGGCCATCGGGATGTTCACCGCGGCGGGCGGAATGGATTTTATTACCCGGCTGGTTCAACCCGTCACCAATCTTTTCGGTTTCCCGCCGCAGCTCGTTCCCCTCGCCTTGATTCGCCCCTTCAGCGGAGCGGCTTCGCTCCCTCTGCTCAAGAACATCGTCGATCAATTCGGCCCGGACAGCTTTCTCTCGCTAACGGCGGGCACGATGTACGGCTGCTCGGAGACAACTTTCTACGTCATCGCGGTTTACTTCGGTTCGGTGGGAATTCGCAAGACGCGCCATGCGATTCCGGCGGGCATCGTGGCGGATATCGTCGGCCCGATCGCCGCGGTGCTGATCTGTCGTGCGGTGTTCCTTTAGAAAAACCGCCGCATCCGCATTTGTCATCCACGCGGGAATGACGCTAGCTTGGCTCGCATGGCCCTTCCGGTGGAACTTTTTCTGGCGATGCGCTACCTGCGCCCGCGCCGCACGTTTGTCTCGGTCATCACCGTCCTCTCCTTTCTCGGCGTGACCGTGGGGGTCCTGGTCCTGATCGTCGTCCTGTCGGTCATGGGCGGTTTTCGCGAGAATCTCGACAAGCGGATCATCGGTTTCAATGCCCATATCACCGTGGCCAATGGCGACATCATTTACGACGCCGACAAGATTATCGCCCTGATCCAAAAGCAGCCGGAGGTGGTCGCCGCCAGCGGCATCATTCGCGGCCCCGTGCTGGTGGAGCATGATGGCAAGGAGACCTACGCCTTCATCAAAAGCGTTCCCGAACAGGGCGACGACCCGGTTCTGCCGCTTAAGCAATTCCTCGTCATGGGCGACTATGAATTGATGGGCGATTCCGTCCTGGTCGGCGCGGAATGGAGCCGGGGCAACGCCGCCTTTCCCGGTGACAAGGTCGTCATCTACGGGCCCGCCCAGTTGCATTCGCTCACCACCCAGAACGAGAAAAACCACATCTCTGTCTTCCCGGATGAACCGATCATCCGCGGCATTTTCAAGACCGGCCAGTATGATTACGACCAGAACTTCATGCTCGTCTCGACCGCCCTGGCACAACATCTCTACGGCCTCGACGACGGCGGCTTCCAGGCGATCTCGGTGCGGCTCAAGAACGCCGATGACGCCGAGGCGGTGAAGGAACGCCTCAACCAGATTCTGCCACCACCCTATCAGGCGCGGACGTGGATGGACGACAATCGCGAGCTCTTCAACGCCATCGCCACGGAACGGGTGACCATGACCTTTATTCTCTTCCTCGTCATGATTGTGGCCGCCTTTGGCCTGTGCAGCACGCTGATCACCATCACGGTGCAGAAATCCCGCGAGATCGGCCTGATGAAGGCGCTCGGCGCGAACGATTTTCAGGTTAGCGGCGTCTTCCTTTTCCACGGCGTGGTGGTCGGCGTGGTGGGCGCGATCTTCGGTACGATTGGCGGTCTGGCGTTGCTCCACTTTCGCAATCAGTTCCGCGATTTCCTGCTGCACGTCTTCCACATCGATGTCTTTTCGAGCAAGATTTATGGCTCCGCCGACATCCCCGCCGTGATCAATCCGGTGAGCGTGACCTTCATCGCGATCTCCGCCGTCGTCGTCTGCGTGCTGGCCGCGCTGCTCCCCGCGTTAAACGCCGCCAGACTAGCTCCGGCGCGCGCCTTGCGCTATGAATAGCCTCCGCATGAAGCACGTTCTTCTTCTCCTCTGCCTCGGCTTTCTCGCCACCGGCTGCCAACAGCAGGTCGATAACCCGACCCAGACGCCGCCCACGCCGCCGACAGCCCAAGCCCCGGCACCCGCCTCGACGGCGAATCAGCCGCAGGTCCTTCCCACCATCGATCTGAATATCGACCGCGCGACCCTCCATACCGAAATCGCGGCCAACGAATCGCAGCGCGAGATCGGCCTCATGTACGTGACGAAGATGCCCGACAACGCCGGCATGATCTTCCTGTTGCCGGCCGTCTCCCAGGCGACCTTCTGGATGAAGAACACGCTTATCCCGCTTTCCGTCGCCTTCATCGACCCTAAAGGCGTGATCCTCGACATCCACGACATGCAGCCCGCCGATCCCACCGCGCGCGATCAGGACCTCCCCATCACGCGCAGCGACAACGACCAGGTCGCCTACGCGCTGGAGACGAATCTCCATTGGTTCGCGCTCAACGGCATCAAGCCGGGTGATAAGATCGAACCCGGGCCGGACGCTTGGGGGAAAGCGCAACCGTGATAGGTTCTAGAGATCGGGATTGATAGCCCACTTTGAGATATTTATGCCCCTCCCCTTCGACTACCACACTCATCCCCAGGCCCACAGCGTTAAGCCCTACACGCCGGAATTGCTCCAACCCTGGGCCGATAGCGCTCGCGAACGCGGCCTGCGCGAAATCGTCTTCACCGACCACGATCGCTATCATGAAGGTGTCGACTTCGGCCAGATCGACCAATTGCGCGCGGCGAATCCCGACCTGAAGATCCTCGCCGGTATCGAGCTCGACAACGATCCCGTCACCGGCCAGGCGGGCCGCGCCTGGGTCGAGAAAAATTGGGACAAACTCGATTACGTTCTCGGCTCCGCGCATTACCTTCCCGGCGACCCGGAAATGTTCGACCAGGTGACGCGCAAGGACGAGTTCGCTAAGCG
The DNA here is from genome assembly GCA_026225555.1 of Methylacidiphilales bacterium. Taxonomy (GTDB): domain Bacteria; phylum Verrucomicrobiota; class Verrucomicrobiia; order Methylacidiphilales; family UBA1321; genus JABDGH01. Next base: position 282 of record JAMFSY010000078.1, on the reverse strand, counting down.
CGATATCGCCGCCGACTGCGTCCACTACATCGCCGAGTTGGAAGGTATGATCTCGCGCGGCGGCATCGACGCCATGGCGCATCTCGACCTCATGAAGATCCACGGCGTGTGGAAACCCGAGGGCGGCCTGCTGCCCCACTTCCTGCCCCTGCTCAAGCGCATCAAGCGCGAGGGTCTTGCCATGGAAATCAGCACCGCGGGCTGGCGCAAGCCGGTCAACGAGCAGTATCCCCACATCGACCTGATCAAGGCCGCGCAGGAATTGGGCATCCCCTTCACGCT
>JAMFSY010000077.1 GCA_026225555.1 Methylacidiphilales bacterium | reverse complement strand
TGCAGCGCACGGAACTGGCCCATGCTTATCGTGGATTGGCCAAGCCACTCGAGTACACGCAGAAGGTCATCGTCGGCGCCCAGGCGCTGAAGCAAAACGCGTGGCTCGTCGCGCTTTTGCCCTCCGTCGTCAGCCTCGGCTTCAGCTTCTTTGGCTGGAAGAAGAAAGGGCGCGCCGGTCTCTTAGGCCTTCTCGGTCTTTCGCAGGAAGAGGAAAAGCTGAAGCTCGAACGCGAGGCGGCGGCCAAGGCCAAGCGGCCGATCATGAAACTACTCGGTCACGGGTGGTCCCTCTTTAAAATTTATCGGCGCGTGCGTCGTTACATGCCGTGAGCAAGTCTCACGTCGGACCGGTGCCCAAACGTTGGGTGGTCAAGCTAGGCACCGGCATTCTCAGTGACCCCCGCGGGCGCGTCGATCTCGCCCAGATCGCCCAGCTCGCCGCGCAAGTCGTGGAGTTGCGCCGTCGCGGCCACCAGGTGCTTATCGTCAGCTCCGGTGCCGTCGGCTGTGGCATGTCGCTCCTGGGACTCGGCAAACGCCCCACCGTGATGGCGGAATTGCAGGCCTGCGCCGCACTCGGCCAGCCGCGCCTGATGCGGCTTTGGGACGAAGCCTTCGGCCAATCCGAAGTGCGCGTCGCCCAGGTCCTCCTCACTTATCTCGAGCTCGATAGCCGGTCGCTTTACGGCAACATCCAGCGCAGCGTGGAGCATTTGCTCGCGCACGAAAACATCGTTCCCATTTTCAACGAGAACGACGTTGTCTCGTATGACGAACTCGTGGGGGCGCGCTTCGGTGACAACGACCAGCTCTCTGCCCACGTCGCCGTGCTCGCGCGCGCGGAACGCCTCATTATCCTTTCCAACGTGCGCGGTCTCGCCACCAAATCCGACGGCACGGGCCGTCTCATCCGCGAAGTACGCGGGATCGATGCGCGAATCGAGAAGCTCGCCGGCGGCACGCAAAGCCAGACTTCAGTCGGCGGCATGATGACCAAGCTGAAGGCGGCCCGGGTTGTCAACCAGGCGGGCATCCCAATGCAAATCGCCAACGGACGACAGAAGGACGTGCTTGTCTCGATTTGCCAAGGGGACACAGTCGGGACTATATTCCATCCCTAAACGCGGGCGCGCAACGCCCGGCCCTTATGGATACCGAACGACCTGAAACGACCACGCCCACGGGCGACCTGCTGAAAAGCTGGCCCAACACCCGCGGCGAATCTCCCGCCTACTCGACGGCGGAAGCCCAGGTCCGTGAACTTTGCCGCGACGCCCGCGAAGGCGCGCGCCTGCTCGCCACGCTGCCCACCGCGCGCCTCGACGACATGCTCGACGAGATCGCCAACCAGTTGGAAAAGGAAGCTCCCGCCATCTTCGCCGCCAACGCGCTCGACATCGCCGCCGCTGAGGAAGCGGGCATGCACAAGTCGGTCGTCGACCGTCTGCGCGTGACGGAGAAGTCTCTCGCGACCATGGTCGCCGGCGTGCGGCAGGTGCGCAAATTGCCCCAGCCCCTCGGCGAAAAGCTTCGCTCCTGGACCCAGCCCAATGGCATCGAGATCACGAAGCTGCGCGTTCCGATCGGGGTCATCGCCATCATTTTCGAATCGAGACCCAACGTCACCATCGATGCCGCTGTCCTGTGCCTGAAAACCGGCAACGCCACCGTCCTGCGCGGCGGCAAGGAAGCCATCCATTCCAACCGCGCGCTGATTGCGGCGCTGCAAAAATGCTCCTCTGTGCCCAAGGGGGCGGTGCAACTGATTGACAATACCGACCGCGCGCTGGTCCCTTTTCTCTGCCGTCAGGATGAATTCATCGACGTCATTATTCCTCGCGGTGGCCACAGCCTCATCGAGACAGTCGTCGCGGAATCTCGCATTCCCGTGATCAAGCACGCGCATGGCGTCTGCTCCGTTTTCGTCCATGAAAAGGCCGATCTCGCCATGGCGGAAAGCATCGTGCTGAACGCGAAGGTGCAGCGGCCCGGCGTCTGCAATGCCATTGAGACGCTGCTGATCGACCGCGCCGTCGCGGCAAAATTCGTGCCCCAAATCACGGCCGCACTGACGAAAGCAGGCGTGGAAATTCGCGGCGACGAAACCGTGCGGCAATTTGCTCCGGACGTGAAGATCCATTCCGCGACCGAGGCCGACTGGACGACCGAGTATCTCGATCTGATCCTGGCCGTGCGCGTGGTTGATGGCCTTGATGGCGCGTTCAAACACCTCGCCGCCTACAGTTCGCATCACTCCGATTCGATTATCACGACCGATTCCATCGCAGCCGAGCGCTTCCTGAACGAGGTCGATTCCGCGACCGTTTATTGGAACGCCTCCACCCGCTTCACTGATGGCGGTGAATTCGGCTTCGGAGCGGAGATCGGCATCAGCACCGACAAGCTCCACGCGCGCGGCCCGATGGGGCTGGAGGAATTGACGTCCTATAAATACGTCATTCGCGGCACCGGCCAAGTCCGGACCTGATCCTCCCAAGGTAGGGACGGCAGTCCCTGCCGTCCGTGTTATTTCTGGATGGCGAGCGGAGTCATGAGCCCATTCAGCTAAACTAACTTTTTGGCACATTCCCCGAACTGTGCCACTTTAGCCGCTGGCCATGACACCTCTCGAACGCGCCCGTTATGTGCGGGAACATCTGCCCGCCGAAGGCCTCTTCGCGGAGAAGACCTGGCGCATTGCGCCCCGCCCCTTTGAACTGAGTGCCGCGCACACCGAGCTAATCGAAAAGCTCGGCATCGTGCTCCACCACTTCAATACCGCCTGCAACCTCCTTTACCGTCAGAGCGTTGCCGGGAAAATGCATCCCTGGGTCGCCCCCTTGCTCGATGCGGGCAAGCCGCCGGAACTGATCGCGCTTTCACGTCACGACAAGGTGAAGGGCCAGGTCTCCGCCGTGATCCGCCCCGATCTGATTCTCACCGAAGACAGCTTCGCCATGAGCGAGATCGATTCCGTCCCCGGCGGCATCGGCCTGACCGCCTGGCTCGGGGAAACGTACGCCGCACTGGGCGAAAATGTCCTCGGCGGTACGGACGGCATGCGGAAAGGTTTTGAATCCGTACTGAAAGGCGGAGACGTTTTGATCTCCGAAGAAAGCGCCACCTACCGGCCCGAAATGGAATGGCTGATCGGCGCGGAACGCGTTAAGTCGGTGGAAGATTATGCGCCCAGCGACCAGCCCGCTTATCGCTTTTTCGAGGCGTTCGATTATCCGCAGCTTTCTAAATTCAAGGAGGGATGGCAGCCCGATCGTCAGCCGCTCACCGCTCCATTAAAGCCATATCTGGAGGAGAAACTCTGGCTCGCCCTTTTCTGGTCCCGTCCGTTGCAGGATTTTTGGCGGCAGGAAATTGGCGAGAAGGGCCAGAAATTTCTTCAACGCTTCATCCCCTATTCGTGGGTGCTTGATCCCGCGCCGCTTCCGCACCACGCGGTTATTCCGGAACTCAACATCCAGTCATGGCAAGAGATGGAACGCTTTAGTCAGAAGCAGCGGGAGCTGGTGCTCAAGATTTCCGGCTTCTCGCCGATGGCGTGGGGCTCGCGCGGCGTTTACGTCGGCTCGGATATGTCTTCCGAACAATGGGCCGAGCAAGTGCGACTCGGGCTCGCGGAGTTCTCCACCCACCCGCGCCTGCTCCAGCGTTTCGCGAAAGGCTCGGTTATTCGTCAGGATTATGTCGCAGAAAACGATGAGGTCGTTTCCATGCCCGGACGCGCGCGGGTTTGTCCTTATTATTTCGTGGTGAACGACCGCGTTTCCCTGGGCGGCGTACTGGT
>JAMFSY010000076.1 GCA_026225555.1 Methylacidiphilales bacterium | reverse complement strand
GACTATCTCGTAACCAATCGAGGCCTGTCGGCGCACCGTTTACGGCAAGTTGTGCGGAAAGGAACCATCGCATGATTGGGCCGCACCATGCACCGCCCGGTGCTTACTACGATGACCCGGCAGAGAAGCTCGACCGTCCGGCCAATGAACAACTCTCGCCATATACCATCGCGGGCCATGGGATGACTCGCATCAAGGAATGGGCGACGCGGGGTAAGGCCAAGCAACGGGCTTTGCGCCACGATCTCGTCACCTTGTCCATGTGCCCTCAAATGCTGCCCTGCAAGCATCCCTCGGCGGCTTGGTGCGCGAGGGAACATGGCGTTTCCCGCCAGTGGGCCTCTCGTCTCCAGCAGGAATTCGCCCGTGAATTTGGCGATCATATCCAATTTCGGGGTCAGCGTTTTCTGAGCCAAGCGAATGCGATTCAATAGCGACGGGGTCGGGTGCGGCGGGGAGCAAGGGGCCGCAGCCCGGCCCGGTCGCGGGCGCATAGCCACACCCAACCCGCCGCGGTGCCGCAGGCACGGCGGCGCTAGCTTTTAGTGCCTGTGAAGACACATGGATTCTCGAACATCGCACCGTGAGTGAGTACGGCCCACGGGGAGATTCGCAATGAACCTTGTCTTCTCTTTTTAGAATTGCTTACCTCTAGACCTATGGTTGATTCAATCGTAAGGGTATCTTTTCAGACAAACACGAAAGCAAATCAAAGAGCTAATTTTGTGCTCGTAGGTCACGCTCAGAATGCCTCTGGCGTTTGGCCCTACGAGAGAGTTGGAACTGCTCTCTACACTTGCCACGATGCAGGCACTAGAGAGGTAGCGGAGGCACTAGGAAGACTGAGCACCGTACTTAAACATTATAGTAAAGACCTAGATTTTGTTTCCATCTCGGTAGCAAAAAAAGTAGCACTTGAGGAAGAAACCATAAGTTTTTTGCCTAAGTCAAAGAGCAAGGGTAAAACAGATACTAGAAGTTAGTGTCTGCCTGAGACAACTTCCACCAGGATATGAATGTAAGCATTAGCCGTAATGGTACAGAGATAGGGGAATGGACAGAAGATCAGGTACGAGCATTGTTAAAAGAAGGCCAGCTTCTAGCTACAGACTATTACTGGAAAGAGGGGATGACAGAATGGGCTGAGCTTTCAAAAATGATTAAACCTCCCCTTCCTGCCCCGGCTCCATCGCCTAACAAGAGCGAACCATCAGTTATCAATGGTGAAGGTGCGGGACAGAAAGCTTTAGAAGCTTTAGTGGAAAAGGGCATTGGACGCCTAGTATATATATGCGTAATGTTGCCTTTAGTAGTTTGCATTTCCGGTGCATCTAGCGTTATCAATTCATCCTTTCCCTATGACAGGCAATCTGCTGGTGCAATCGAAGTCCTTGTAGCTCTTGTGGTGCTGGCCTTAGTGCTATTCACTATGTTCCTTCGTCTTAAGAACATAGGTAACTCAAATACAAGAGCAGCAGTCTTCACAGTCCTAGCAGCAATACCGATATTAGCGATACCTGTATCACTCTTCTGTCTTTTCTGTCCTACTGGTTACATGAATAAAATTAAAACTTAGTATCTGCCTGAGCCAATCGAAGAAATAGGGCATTTTTCCAAGCTGTTAAAGCTCCCTGTGCTAGGCGGTCCTGGCGCGATCAGATGGCACGGCATGAAGCCTCGGCGGGGCGAAGTAACGCTGGCCAGATATGCGATTACCGCGTAGGGATCGTAGGTGAACTTAACTCGCCCAGACACCATAACCACCCTCAGAGCAAGATCAGAATGAATTATAAACTCTTACAAATCGCGTTCCTGATGCTGGTCACCACGGTATTGGCATATTCTGACGATCTCGGGAAACCAGGATCACAATTTTTGGGCACCTGGGACAAAGTCGGCGGTGGCGGTTCCGATATGATAACTATTGAAGACAATGGGGATCAGTTTCTAGTTACCGATGGTTCACGCAAAATGGGGGCCGCATTCAAGGATGGTTTTCTAATGGTTGGAGACACTGCCCCCATTACCTATATCAAGTCATCCGACCACATTACGTTTGTGAATGGTAGTGAGTATGCAAGGCGGAGCCCTGCTATTGCTCTCTTTAATCAGTGGACTACCGACATGCTGGCGAAGAAGTGGGATGAAGCGCTTGCAGCGTTCACTGCCGCGATTAAAGCCGATCCAAACAACACCGACGCCTACTGGGGTCGCGCCTTGGTCTACGAATCGAAAGGCGACTACAACAGCGCCATTGCCGATTACACTGCCATGATAAAAAGCAATCCAACCAACGCGCGAGCCTACTTTCTTCGCGGTACAGTTTACTTCTATAAGGGCGACTACAATAGCGCAATTGCCGATTACACAGCTACAATTGGAATCGCTCCTGATGCCGTCCCGGCCTACGGTTATCGCGGTGAAACCTATTACGCTAGCGGTCATCTGACAGAATCTCTGGCCGATTTTCAAAAATATTTTAGTTTTCATCCCAATAGTGCAAATAAATTGGATGAAAGTGCCCTTCGTGCGTATTATTTTATCTGGCTCATTGAAGTGGAACAGACCCATCAAACCGCTGCTCCCAATAAAGAGTTGGCCGAAGCCCTCCAAAAAGATTCTGGCGTCGTCTGGCCTTCTCCAATAGGGCACTATCTGCTTGGCGACCTAAGCGAAGACGGACTTTTGAAATCGGCGAATGTGGGCACTGCGGAGATTGTAAGGCAACAAAATTGCCAAGCCAATTTTTACATTGGAATGAAGTATTTTCTGAACGGAGACTTGCTGAGCGCCAAAGTATTCCTTCAAAAAAGTACTGATACGGACGTGAAAGAGTATCCGGAATATCAAAGCTCAAAGGTAAGGCTTGCGCGGCTATCGTCCCCTTAGAAAAAGACGGCGTTTCTTTTGTCAGGAAGCAGATTGTATCGTTGATAAGTCATCTCGAACAAAAGTTCCCATCGCTACTAGCACTTTTTCTATGGTGCCCAAGCAGTGCTCGATAAACTCGTTCTTGAGATAGAATATCCATGGTTTATCTCCATATTCGGCCTTAAAAAACCAATTTGACGGCCACTTCTTTTCAGTAATCTGCTTCAAGAAATGCTCGCGCTCTTCGATGGGCCATTCAAAACCATTGTGGAACATTTTATTTCGATATGCAAAAAGTGCTGAAAGTGTGAGTTCCAAATCCGGCGGCAATTTGCTGGTTAAACCCACAGCATTGCACAACTGAAAGATGCCTCGTACAAGGTCCTTTCTTGCGCTTTTTCCCTGCACGATGAGGCGACAATCCCACTGAATGGATTGTATTGCCTTCCATCTTTCCTGGTTTTCTGATGGAAGCTTTGCGGAGGAAATGCCTTTCCCAATACCGCGAAAGAATTGGTAAAATATGGTTTCGATTAGTGGGGCGAGCATACCCACCGCCGACATGCTGTGTGCGGCATCTTGGTAGGCTGAATCGTGGAGACGGTCCATCCACTCATCAATAGCCCTGTCGGTACGAATTCCTTTAAGCCGCCTTGTATGCTCTTCGATTTCTCTGATCTCGTCGCTCATCTCTTGAGTCGCTTTATTATTACGGCGCAATAATCCACGAATAGCAATGAGCTGGGCATCGACATCGAAATCAAAATCCAATTGATATAGATAATCGCGCGGCTCGATCTCCGGCAAGCCCAGACCGGCATCTTGCTCACGTAAAGTAAGGAATTCAGCGTTGTTTGACATCTCGCTCATCGGGTAAAGCATGAAAAAGGAAAAGCTCTCGGGTTTAGGATGGCAGGCCCATGGCGAAATTCAAGGCTTCCGCGTGCCCGCTGCCGTCACGAGATCAATCCGCGACGCTCCACGCACGACATTAGCCCACATTAAAACCAAGCCATCGGCGGAAATAAAAGCGCCCGATCCAGAACCTAGGGCGTATTCGGGGCTGGCGCTGGCGGAAGGATAGTGGCGGCATCATTCGCGGGCACTGAGTGCGAGGCGATTTGAGCTTGAATTTCAGTGGCACGCTGACGCGCTGCTGAAAATGTTGAATCATTAAATTTGCTTTGAAGATAGGTAATCATCTCTGCTGTTTTTTTGTCGCCATTGGCGCTGGATACATACAACCAAGCCAGACCTTCCACATCATTCACCATGACTCCTGATCCCTGAATATATGAACAACTAAGAAGTGACTGCGCCCCGGCATCCCCCTGCTCGGCTGCTTTTCGATACCACTTGACCGCCTCTACAGCATCTTTCTCAACGCCCTCGCCACTGTAATAGCAAATCCCGAGAGCTCTCTGAGCATCAGCATTTCCCTGCTCGGCTGCCTTGCGGAACCATTTGACCGCTTCGATTGCATCTTTCTCAACGCCCTCGCCACTGTGATAGAATGTCCCAAGGTTGTACTGCGCCATAGCATTTCCCTGCTCGGCTGCTTTGCGATACCACTTGGCTGCTTCAACAGCATCTTTATCAACACCATAGCCGCTTTGATAGTCCACCCCAAGAAATAACTGCGCCATAGCATTTCCCTGATCCGCTGCCTTGCGGGACCACTCGACCGCTTCGACTGCATCTTTCTCGACGCCAGTACCGTACTGGTAGCACGCACCAAGAAGTACCTGCGCCTTATTATTTCCCTGATCGGCAGCCTTGCGATACCACTTGGCTGCTTCGGCTACATTTATTTCAACGCCAGTACCGTATTGGTAGGACACGCCAAGAATACTCTGCGCGTCGGCATTCCCCTGATCGGCTGCTTTGCGCCACCATTTGACCGCTTCGACTGCATCTTTCTCGACGCCAGTGCCCTGATTATAGCAAACCCCAAGATTATACTGCGCCAGAGCATATCCCTGATCCGCTGCCTTGCGGAACCACTTGACCGCTTCGATTGCATCTTTCTCGGTGCCGGTGCCCTGCTCATAGCTCAACCCGAGTTGTAGCTGCGCCACAGCGTTCCCCTGATCTGCTGCCTTGCGGAACCATTTGACTGCCTCAGTAGCATCTTTTTTAATGCCAGTTCCCTGTTGGTACCCATATCCCAACAAAAACTGGCTCTCCGCGTCCCCCGATTCCGCCTTTTGGCGTAAGGCGTCGATGCTAGTGTCCGCCGAGGCGACCTGTGGAGGCTGATTGGTTTCTGTAACAGAAGCGGGCGGTACTACAACGCTTGGTGATGAATTGGTAGTGGCATCTCCCTGTGCCGGAGTTTGGCCATTCGCATAGCTTGCCCCCAACCTTATCTGTGCCTGGACGTTTCCTTGCTCTGCGGATTTCAGGTACCACCTCGCCGCCTCAATATCACCTTTTTGTACACCTATGCCGCCCTCATAATAAAGACCGAGTATATATTCGGCTTGGTCATTTCCTTGGTCTGCCGCTTTTCGGTACCATTGTGCTGCTTCGGCATAATCCTTAGGAACGCCCACGCCAGCGGAATAATGCGCGGCTAACATTAACTGTGCTTGCGCATTCCCCTGCTCCGCGGCTTTGCGAAACCACTTAACCCCTTCTGGAATATTTTGGACATCCCTTGACCCATTCGCGTAATACAGTCCTAACATGTACTCTGAATTTGCATCGCCTCCTTGTGCCTGTTTGCGCAGATCCTGTTCAATATTGTCGATAGCGAGACATGGCAGTATTACCCAAAGGAGAATGGAAATCAGCAGCAATACACGAAAGAATAGTACGATAGGATGCATTACGATTATGCATTTATAATGCTGTCTCATTCCACGTTTGGCGACGTGAGCACGTTTAGAAATCGGGACGATTTGCTTTTGCATTTACTTATTGAGTAATTTATTCTGGAAATCCCGCTCTGTAAAATCAACCCTAACGCTATACAAGCCGGGTTTATTTTCCAAGGCCGACCCTGAAATGCTCATGTAGGAGCGAACGTCCTTATATACATAATACATGTCGGCATCTTTCTCGAAGACGGTGGTAATTCGCAGATTTCTAAGATGTTTTAAAAGTGTGACTTAGTGGCCGCAGAGAAGTCAGCGATAGGGCGTTTCAGGGAGATAGGTTTTTAACGCTTCCGTTTATGGTCGGTCAAGGTTATTCAAACCACTTACCAGACTATTGTCTGTGGCTCGCGTGTTGGTTGCCTTGCAAGGTTTGGGCCGTGCCACGGCAGGGATTATCTTCAACTTTTGGGCCATTGGTTAAAAAGCATCGACTCGCCAAGAAGCTCTCACAAGAAGCATTGGCTGAGAAGGCCGATGTCCACCCCACCTACATTGGCCTACTGGAAAGGGGGCAAAGAACCCCTGGTATCGACGTAGCCGAGCGAATCGCGAAGGCCCTTGGCAGGAAGCTTTCACAACTGATTGCACAAGCGGAGCGGATAACCCTTCAAAAAGCGGGTCTTCCGAAGGGTTGACTGCATAGCAAAATCACTCGGGACTGCATAACAGCAGGTTGCCTTTTGGTGCAGAAATTTACCAAAAAAGGCTTGCTATATAAGCAAGAAGTCGCTAAGCTATATAAACTTAGGAAAGGAGATGGCGGAAGGTCATCCATCGACAAGCTCAGGATGACTGCAATTTTTGACTCGGCCATTTAATTGAAACTGATTGGCCGCCCGACTTTCTTCACCCTACTCCGCCGGAACCAGCAGCGACGCATTTCCCACCCAAAGCGCGAAGTAAGGCCGCGACGAATCCTTCTGCTTCATGAGAATCAGGAAAGGCTGATTGAAGATCATCATGTGGCGCGGTCTCATGGCCATCGCTTTCATAGCGATGACGGCCTCCGACTTCAGGATCGCGCCCTTTTCGTTCAGCTGAAACCGCACGAGTTGCTCGGCTTTGCTGATGACCAGTCTGCGATGGATCTTCGCGCCGGGGCTTGGTTCCAAAACAAGTCCCTCCAACTCTGAAAAATCGCGGCGCAGATCAAAATTCAACTTCGGTACGGCGAGCATATCACCAGGGCCGACTATGCTGATGGAATGCTGTCCCAGCCGACCGAGAACGCTGCTGATCGTGGCCTCGAGAGTCGCGGCAGGAGGAACCTTCGCCAGGATCAACTCGTCGTTCGCCGCCTTGGTTTTTAGTTCGATCACGAAATCGTTGGGTGAATGATAGTCATTAATCTCGACCTGTTCCAGCGCCCCGGGCGGTCTCTGCCCTTCTGAATCGAAGCCGAAAGCTTTCACCGCAGTCGTGCCGAAGTTGAGAGGACTGTGGTCCGGGAAGGGCGTGGCAAAGGCCAGGTTCTTGTAAAGATACGCATAGGCCACAAAATCGTCCGGTCCGGGGTGAGGAGGCTTCGGGGGAATCAGTTCCGGTGAGGCCGCGCCCTGAAACGTCTTCTCCAGGGCCGCGCGAATCTCGTCCTCGACATGATTGACCTCGAAATCGGCCAGCGCGACGTAACTGTCGGGATCGAGGTCCTTCCGGGTGAAATCCATCCGGTTCAGCAGGTCGACCTCGGGCACCTGTCGATCGAAATGGAGCTTCTCGCCCACGAGCCCGACGGCCTCGTTCCACGCCAGTTGCAGCGTCCCACACCAGAGGACATTCTGATCCGCCGCCAGCGGCACATCGGGATGCGCCACCAGTTGGGTGTCCTTCAGTGTGGAAACGTCCGCCTTGAAGAGGCCTTCTTTCGAAAAGGAATCATCATGCGAGACCGGTTCGGCGGGAGCAGATTGACGTAAGGCCAAGGCGAACAACACGACGAAAACCGCGATGGAGGGTTTCATGCCCCAGTGGTAGCTTGCCTTTGCGGGGCAAGGAAGCTTAAGTAATTTGCTACCCCATGAAGCGCGAACTTTCTTCCATCCAACTGGCCCTGGCTCTCATTCTCGGTTGCGTGGCTTTCCGGCTGCTCAGCAGCCTGTTTCCCGACTACATCCCGAACATCTCGCCGCTCATGGCGCTGGCCTTTATTGGCGCGATGTATCTCCCCCGGCAATGGGGCTGGCTCGTCGGTCTGGCCGCTTTTGTCATTACCGATCTCGCCTTCATCCCGACCAATTACAAGGTCGGCGCCAACCTGCTTTCCTGGTGGACGCTCATTTCGCTCGGCTTCTATCTGGTCGCCGGGGTGGTCGGCCTGCTGATCTCCCAACGCAAATCGCTGGCCAAGGTCCTGACCGGCAGCGTGCTTCTGTCCACGTTATTTTATGTCGCCGGAAACACTTTCACCTGGGCAGGTAATGTCCTCTCGCACAGCACGCCGGCCTATCCCACGGGAGTCGCCGGTTGGTGGCAGGCGAACACGGTCGGTCTGGCTGGCTATGTGCCGACCTGGCTCTTCCTGCGCAACGGCATTGTGGGCGATCTCTTTTTTGTGGCGGTTCTCCTTCTGGTCCTGGACCGGGCGCTTTTGTTTGGTCACGCGTCGGAGCGGCCCGCCATTCGCCCGCCGGTTCCCCTTTAGCGGGGAGCGTCGCGCGATGACGCCTTTTTAAGATGCTGCCGTTGGCCCTATCCACCTGCTGGAACTCCTATCGCCACCAGGACGGTTATGAAATGCTCCAGGAAATCCGGCAACTCGGATTCCCCGCGGTCGAGCTTGGCCACGCGATTCGCTTTTCCCTTTGGCCCGGCGTTTTGAAGGCGTGGGAAAAAGACCTCATCAAGATCAATACGCTCCACAATTTCTGCCCCGTTCCCACGAGCGTCCTGCGGCCCAATCCCAACTGCTACGAATTCTCCGATCCTCGGCCCGAGGTCCGCGCCATTGCGCGCAAGGCGAGCGAGGAGACGATCCGGCAGGCGGCGCGTCTCGGCGCGAAGGTCGTGATTTTCCACCTCGGTCGCGCCGGCCCGTCCGGAATCACCGAAAAGCTCGACAAGCTTTTTCAGCGGGGCGAGTTCCTCAGCCGCCGCTATACCCAACTCAAGGTCGAGGCGGTTAAGCAACGGAAGAAAAATTTCGAGATCGTCTGGCCTCGGGTCCGCGAAACTCTGGAGCCCCTGGTTGCCCTGGCTGGCGAACTGAAAGTCCGCCTTGGCTTCGAGATTCGCGAGGTCTTCGAGGAATTTCCTACGGAGGAGGAAATGCCCATCGTGCTGGAGAGCTTCCCGCCCGAGGTAGTCGGCTACTGGCATGATTTCGGCCATTCGGCGCGCAAGGAATTCCTCGGCTGGCATTCGCATCTTGAGACGCTGCAGCTTCGCTCCCCGCGCATCCTCGGTTGCCACATTCACGATTGTCGCCGGCCGCAGGAGGACCATCTTGCGCTCGGCCATGGCGAAATCGAGTTTCCCCCGCTCTTGCCCGCCTTCCCGCAAAACGCTATCGCTGTTCTCGAGCTTTCTCCCGGCATCCCGGAAGAGCAGGTCATCGCCAGCCGCCATTTATGGAATTCTTACGTCGCCGCCTCGGCCTGATTTTTCGGGCTCTCGTGTCGCTCGCCCTCGTAGGCTGGCTGATCCGTAAGATCGATTGGCAACATCTCAAGCCCATCATTCAAACGGTCGATGTCGCGTGGTTGGCGGCGGCGCTGGTCAGTTTCGTTCCGGTGCTTTTGATTGTCTCCTGGCGGTGGCGTTTGCTGCTGGGAGTCCACGGCGTTCATCTTCGTTTTTGGCGGGTTTTGGAGCTCACCATGATCGGCCAACTCTTCAGCGCCTTTCTCCTCGGCACCACCGGGGGCGATGTCATCAAAATCTTCTATGCCGCGCGGGCCGTGCCCCGGCGAAAGACGGCGGTGGGCTTCACCGTCATCATCGACCGGGTCATTGGACTGGTGGCTATGCTGCTTTTCGGCGTCGCGCTTTCCATCACGCAGCTCCCGCTCCTGCTTTCCAAACCGGGGACGAGATTCTGGACGAGCATGTTTTATCTGGCGGCCCTGGGCGCCATTTGTGTTTCGATTGGAGGCTGCATCGGTCCCTACCTGCTGCGGCACCAGGGACTTCGTTCGTGGCTAAAAACATTGCCTTATTTGCATCGGGGGACGCCGTTATTCTCTGCCTACGAAACGACGGCCCGCGCCTTCAGGACCAATGCGCTGGCCCTCGTCGGATCGCTGCCTTCGCATCTCTCGGTCACGATCATGGGTTACTGTATTTTTAGGTCGCTCCATCTTCAGGGATCGCTCCTCGTCTTCTGCTCCGTCCTGATTATGGTCAACATGCTCATCGCGCTTCCCATCAGCATTGGCGGTCTCGGACTGCGCGAATACCTTTTCGTCACCTTCTTTGCGTTGCTGGGTATCGACCCGGAACATGCCGTGACCTTTTCGCTGACTTTCTTTGCGCTTAATTTGTTGTGGAGTTTTGCCGGGGCTCCCTTCTATTTTCTCTACCGCCATGAAACCCACGAACCCGCCCCTGTGGTCTCTGAGGTGGAACCCCTTTTTTCCAAACGATGAACCCTCAGGCTCGTGATATTGTCGCTCGGTTGCAGGCCGCCGGGCACACCGCCTACTTCGCGGGCGGTTGCGTGCGAGACCAGTTGCTCGGGGTGGAGGCAAAGGATTATGACGTGGCCACGAGCGCGTTGCCCGAGCAGGTGCAGAAGCTCTTTCCGCGTGTCACCGATCTCACCGGCAAATCCTTCGGCGTGGTGCGCGTGCTGCATGGCGAGGATACTTTCGAGGTCGCCACGTTCCGGCAGGACGGTCCCTACAAGGACGGCCGCCATCCCGAATCGGTTCGCTTCGCCACGGCGGAGGAGGACGCCCAGCGCCGCGACTTTACCATCAACGGACTCTTCTTCGATCCGGTGGCGGAACGGTTGATCGATTACGTTGGCGGCGAGGCCGATCTTCGCGCCAGAATCGTCCGGGCCATTGGAAATCCGGCCGAACGTTTTGCCGAGGATCAGTTGCGGCTTCTGCGGGCCATCCGCTTTGCCACGCGGCTGAGTTTTACCATTGAACCGAGGACCTGGGCGGCGATCCAGGCGGCGGCTGCTTCCATCCGCACCATCAGCGCGGAGCGGATTCGCGACGAGCTCAATAAAATCTTCAGCGCCTCCAAACCCGAGCGCGGTCTCGATCTGCTCGATGGCAGCGGGCTCCTTCGCGAGGTCCTGCCCGATGTTGCCGGGATGCATGGCGTGGAACAGCCGCCGCAATTCCATCCTGAGGGCGACGTTTACCAGCATGTCCGCCTGATGCTGAGCAAGATCGAGCAGCCGAATCTCGAATTGGCCCTGGGCATCCTCATGCACGACGTCGGCAAGAAACCGACCGCGAAGGTCGATGAGAACGGACGCATCCGTTTCAACGAACATGAAAGCGTCGGCGCGGAAATGTCCGAGCAGATCATGACCGATCTGCGCTACGACAACAAAACGATCCTGACTGTGCGCGAGCTCGTGCAGCATCACATGCAGTTCAAGGACGTCCCGCACATGCGGCCCAGCACGCTCAAGCGCATGATGGCCCGCCCGACTTTTGCGCTGGAACTGGAGCTGCACCGCATCGATTGCGCCAGTTCTCACGGCGACCTGAAGCATTACGAGTTTCTCAAGGACCTGCTCGAAAATATGAGCGCGGAGGAGATCGATCCGCCGCCGCTCATCAATGGCCGCGACGTGCTCGCGATGGGACTTCCCCCCGGTCGCGCGGTGGGGCGCATTCTGGAAGCGATTCGCGTGGCCCAGCTCGAGGGCACCGTGCAGACGCACGCCGAGGCGCTCGCCATGGCCCGCCGAATGGCGAATGGAGATGGGGAAACGCCGGGTTAGTGGTAGCCGCCCCACGCCGTGCGGTGGTGGAGAGAAGAAAAGCTCTCTCGTCCATGCTACGCGCTCCTTCGAAAGGCACCCCCGCACGGCGTGCGGCGGCTACCTCGGACGGCAGGCGTAGACCGCCGCCTTTACTGCGGACCGCAGGTCTGCCGACCGCAGGTCACTGCGTGAGTTTGTATTCCACCGGCACGCTGAGCGTCTGACCTGCGTAGGGCGTGCTGTGCCACTCCTGCCGAATGTAGCTGCGGGTCTGCCGATCCAGATCGCTCACGCCGCTCGATTGGATGACATCGACCTGCGCGACGTTGCCCTGGGCGTCAAAGCGCACCTTGACCGTTACCGTGCCGGTTTCCCGGAGATACCGGGCCTCATCGGGATAAGGCGGATGGGGAAAGATATTGGCTCCCGGCGCATAGCTTGAGGTGACCGCAGATGGAGGTTGAGCCGCGTGCCCCTCCGCCTTGGGGGTGGGTAGGTGATGCGTCACCGCCGGATGCGACGGGGTGTGAGCGGCGGGAGGCGCGGACTTGGCGGGCACCGTCTTCGCGGCGAGGACGGGCACGCCTTCCTCCGGCGGTCGGGGGGCGGGAGGCGTTTTTACAGGGATTGGAGCGGTCGCGACCGGTGTTACCGGTTTTGGAGTCGGGAGAATCTTTTTTTCCACGACAAGCGGCGGGGTTGGAAGGGGCGAGGAGGTGATGACCATCTTGGAGAGCGTCAACGTCGGCAACGCTTCCGCCGAACCGGTGACGAGATGGGGGGGTGCTTCACGATGAAAGACGACCCAGGTGACGATCAGCGCCAGCAGCACGGCATGAAAAAGACACGAAGCCAGCACCGCCCGCACGTGTCGCGGGGAATGCTTCGCCGGTTGTCCGGTAAGCAAAGTGTGACGATGGATGGCCATTCCCTTGGCATACCATAGTTGTCTAGTCCCCATTCGACCTTAAATCACCGAAAGCGGCTCTTCCTCCAACTCCGCTTCTGCATCCGCTGCATCAAGTTCCTTGCGCACGTGGTGGGAGCTGTCCTCGATGGGAGCGAGAATATCGTAAAGGCAGGGCACCACGATCAGCGAGAAGAGCGTCGAGACCAGCACGCCGCCGATGATAACGACCGACATCGAGACGCGCACCTCCGCGCCGGGCCCGATGCCGAGCGCGGGAATGATGGACGCAGAGATCGTCGCCGCGGAGGTCATGACGATGGGGCGCAGGCGGATCGGGCCGCCCACGAGAATCGCCTCGCGCAGGCCGAGACCATATTCGATTCGCTGCTTATTGAAAAATTCCACCAGGAGAATCGAGTTCTTCAGGGTGATGCCCATGAGCACGATCATGCCGATGAAGCTGTAAAGATTGAGCGAGTTGTGGGTGATCAGGAGCGAGAGAAAGGCGCCGGTGGCCGTGAAGGGCAGGGCGATCATCACCGGGATAGGCAGGATGAAGCTGTTGAATTGCACGGCCAGCACCATGTAGGAAATGACCAGGCTCATGACCAGAGTGAAGACGAAACTTTGGAACGCCTCGATCACGTCCTTCGAGGCTCCGACCGGCGCCAGCGCGTAACCGGGAGGCAGGATGTCCTTCGCGGTCTTGGTCGCGAAAGCCATGACCTTATCGAGCGATTTGCCGGTGGCGACGTTGGCGTAGATGTTGATGGCCCGCTCCCGCATTTCGCGCGTAACGGTCAGGAGCTTTTTCTCCGAGGAGATATGGGTGACGGCCGAGAGCGGGATCAGTTCGCCGTAAGCTGTGCCGACAAGCAGGCGCTTGATTTCCGAGGTGTTCTGCCACTGCTCGGGCAGGAGGCGGAGCCGGACATCGTAACGTCGGATGCCGTTGGTAAAGTAGCCCTGGCGCTGGCCGCCGATGGCGGTGCTGATCGTGTCCGCGATGGTCTGCACGCTGACGCCGCTCGCCGCCGCTGCGTCGCGGTCGGGCTCGATCTGGACTTCGGTCGCGCCGTCGCGGAAGTCGGTGTCGATATCGGTCATCATGCCGCTCGCCTCGAAGCGCTTGGTGATCTCCGCGACCTTTTCCTTGAGCACGGCGTAATCGGGACCGCGGACGCTCAGCTCCACGCCCTGGTTCTGTTTGGAGCCGCCAAAGCTGGCGGAGGGATTGATCAGAGTGGCCTTGAGATCAGGAATCTGCGCCTTGATTTCGTCGCGGATCTTGTCCATCACCTGCTGCTGGGTCTCATTGCGCTGGCCCATGTCCTTGAGCGAAATGAAGGACGTTCCCTTGTACGTTTCACCGCCGCCGAACCCGCCGGCATTGACGAAATAGCTGGCGATGGAAGGCTCGGTCCGGAAAAGCTTTTCCATCTCGCCCACCTTGGAGCTGGTGTAGGCGAGCGAAGAGCCGACCGGCGTCTGCGTGTTAATCAGGAAGACGCCGATGTCCTGCGGCGGGACGAATTCCTTCTTGATCCACCGCACGGAAAAGCAGGAGAGCGCGAAGAGAAAAAGCGCGAAAGTCACCACCTTCCAGCGATGCCGCAGGCTGAGGCCGAGAAGTTCCCGGTAACGCCCCGCCGCGCGGAGGAAAAGGCGATTTACGCCCTGCGCAAAGCGGGATTCATTTTCCTTTGCGGTCATGAATTGCGAGCAGCGCATCGGCGTGAGCGTGATCGCCTCCAGCAACGAAAGGCCCACCGCTGTCGAGATGGTCATGCCGAACTGGAAAAGAAAGGTGCCGACAAATCCCGTCACCAATAGCACGGGGATAAAGACCGCGATGACCGCGATGGTCGAGGCCGTGGCGGCGAAGGTGATCTCACGAGCGCCATCGAGCGCCGCCTCCCGGGCCGACTTCCCCATGTGGAAATGGCGCGTGATGTTTTCGAGCACCATGATGGCATCGTCGACCACGATGCCGATGGCCAGCGACATGCCGAGCAGCGTGAAGAAGTTGATCGTGAAGCCGAAGAGGTTCATCACGATGAACGTGCCCAACGCGGAGGTGGGAATGGACAACAGCACGTTGAAGGTGGAGGTCCACGAACCGAGAAATGCCCAGCAGACGAGGCTGGTGATGATGATCGAGAGGACGACCGTCCATTCGGTCTCATTGATCGCCTGGGAGGTGAATTTCGTGCCGTCGAAATTCACCGAGACATGCATGTCGGGCGCGGTCTGAGCGAGTTCCTTGTCGATCTCAGCCACGGTCGCGTGGACGGCGGTGCCCACCGTCACGTCGTTCTGGCCATGCTGCTTTTGGATGCCCACGCCAAGAGTCAACTCGCCGTTGCTCCATGCCTTGCTCCGCAGGTCGGCCAGGCCGTCGTCGATGGTCGCGACATCGCGGAGATGAATGGTTGAATGATAAATCCGCGCCCCGCCCCGCTGCGTGATCAGTAGGTTGCCCATCTGCTCGGGCGTCATGGCCTCGCCCATGATGCGGACGTTGGAATCGCTCTCGGCGTTTTCCAGGTCGCCAGA
The DNA here is from genome assembly GCA_026225555.1 of Methylacidiphilales bacterium. Lineage (GTDB taxonomy): Bacteria > Verrucomicrobiota > Verrucomicrobiia > Methylacidiphilales > UBA1321 > JABDGH01. Next base: position 30,939 of record JAMFSY010000076.1, on the reverse strand, counting down.
GGAGGTCTCGCTGTTTTCCTCCTTCAGCGTGTTGCGGATGTCAAGGATGGTAAGCTGATGCGCGATCAGCTTGTTGTTATCGACCCAGATGCGGAGATTCCGATCCGCCCAGCCGCCAAAGAACACGTTGGCCACGCCGGGAATGGTGCGAAAGCGGTCGCGCAGATTCAGGTCCGTATAGGTCAGGATCTCCTTGAAGGTGCGCTTCGATGAAGTCACGGAAAGCCACATGATAGGGCTGTCATCGGTGTTGACCTTGGAGATGGTCGGGGGCTGAACATCGTCGGGAAGCTTGACCGAGCGCAGCTTCGCGTTGGTTTCCTGGAGCGCCGCGTCGATGTCCTTGTTCGTGCCGAAAGAGAGTTTGATGTTCGCCGTGCCCTCGCGCATGTTCGACTCGATATCCTGGATGCCCTGCACGGAAATCACGGCTTGCTCGATCGGATTGACGACCTGCGTTTCCATCACCTCCGGCGCGGCGCTGGTCCACGTGGCCGAGATGGTGAGGACCGGCTGCGTCGCCTCGGGAAGCTGGCTGACGCCGAGGTGCAGGAACGAGATGAAGCCGAAGAACATCAGCGCCGACATCAGCATCCACGCGAAGACGGGACGCCGGATGGAGAGGTCGGAGAGGGTCATTGCATCAGGGAAGGGACGCGAGGCCCTTCGCATCCGTGGCCACCGGCTCCGGCGTCGCCTCGATCTTCTTCGCGGAGCGAGGCCGTGCCGTAGATCTCGCGCTCGGGATGGGCCTGGCTTTCGAAACGCGCCATTAAACTATATGCGCACGGCACGACCAGCAGCGTGAAGAAGGTGGAAACGATGACGCCGCCAATGACGGTGATCGCCATCGGAATGCGGCTTTCCGCGCCGGGGCCCCAGGCGAGCGCGGGCGGGATCGCCGCCGCGAGCGTGGCCAGCGAGGTCATGAGAATCGGGCGCAGCCGCACCGGCCCGGCGAAGAGCAGGGCATCGCGCACCGACATGCCGTCCACGTACCGCTTCTGGTTCGCGAATTCGACCAGCAGAATGGAATTCTTTTTCACGATACCCATGAGCAGCACGAGTCCGATCAGGCTGTAGAGATTCAACGATTGCCCGGTCAGCAGCAGGGCAAAGAACGCGCCACTGACGCAAAACGGCAGTGAGAGAAGCACGCAGAGGGGATGGACGAAGCTGTTGAACTGCGAGGCCAGCACCATGTAGGAGACGATGATGCCGAGCCACAACGCGAAGAAGAGGCTCGAAAATGTCTCGCGAAAAGTCTGCGCGCCGCCGCTGAGAAAGACGCGATAACCCGGAGGCAGGACCTGCTTCGCGATTGATTCCGCCTGGTCGAGGCTGTCCGATTGCGAGCGGCCCGGCGCCACGTTCGCGAAGATGGAAATCGAGCGCTCGCGCAAACGCCGCGCAATGGTCTGGTAGGTGCTGACCGTCTGCGTCTTGATCACGCTGGAGATCGGAATCAACTCGTTGTAATCGGTGCGGACATCGAGCTTCATGATGTCGTCCGGCTGCACCCGCTCGCCGCCTTCGAGTCGCAGGCGCACGTCGTAGCGGCGGTCCTTGTTGGTATACTGGCCCTGCACCGCGCCGCCGATGGCGGCCTGCACCGTGCTGGCAATGGTATCGACCGACACGCCCGAGGCCGTGGCCAGTTCGCGGTCGGGATAGATCCGGACTTCCGGCATGCCGGTGCGGAAATCGGTGTCGATATCGCGGAAGTCGCCCGTCTTGTTCATCTGGTCAATGATGTCCTGCGCCTTCGGTTCCAACACATGGTAATCGGGCCCGCGCAGGTTCAGCTCCACGGGAAAGCCCCGGCCCGCAATGAAGTCATGCGAGGCGAGGTCCTGAGGCACGGCGGTCAGGTCAGGAATCTTTCCGAGCTCGCGCCGCAATTGGTCCATGAGGGCGAATTGGCCCAGCCCACGTTGCGACTTCGGTTTCATCGTTACGTAAATCAGCGCGCTGTTCACTTGGCCGTCGGTCACCGCGCCATCGGCCGCGCCGGTGTCGGTGGTGAAGCCGCCGATGGCGGAGAAGAAGTGATCGATCTCGGGATGTTGATGCAGAATTTTTTCCGCCTCGATCAGCTTGCTCTCGGTGAAGGTGATCGAGGACCGCACCGGTGTCTGGATGCGGATGAGGAACGCGCTCTGGTCCTGCTTCGGCAGGAATTCCTTCGGCAGCGTATAGGCGAGGGTGAGCGAGACGAGAAAGATGGCCGTGGATGCGGCGATGACCAGGAGGCGGTGGTTCAGGCAGACCGTCAGGACGGCGCGGTAAAGCCGCCCAAGCTTGTCGAACTGGAAACCGGCCCAGCGGGCGTAGGCGTGGTTCGTGTCGCCCATGAATTGCGAGCAGCGCATCGGCGTGACCGTGATCGCCTCGACCAGCGAGAGCAGCACGGCGGCGGAGATCGTGATGCCGAACTGGAAGAAGAAGCGGCCGATGATGCCGCTCATGAAGGCGACGGGCAGGAAAATGGCCACGACCGCGATGGTCGCCGCGAGCGCCGCGAAGGTGATTTCCCGCGCGCCGTCCCGCGCTGCGAGCACCTTGCTCTTGCCCATCTCCAGGTGGCGCACGATATTTTCCAGCACCATGATGGCGTCGTCCACCACGATGCCAATGGCCAGCGACAGGCCAAGCAACGTGAAGAAATTGAGCGTGAAGCCCATGAAGTAGAGCACCGCAAACGTGCCCATGACCGAGGTGGGAATCGAAAGCAGGACATTGATCGTGGAGCTGAACGAGCCGAGGAAAAGAAAGCAGACGACGCTGGTAATTGCCGCCGAAAGCAGGAGCGTGAATTCGGTTTCGTGGATCGCGTCTTTGATGAAGATGCTGCTGTCGAAGTTGACATCGATCTTGATGTCCGGCGGCAAACCCTTGCGCAATTCCTCGAGCCGGTCCTTCACCGCCTGGGCCACCGCGACTGAGTTCGCACCGTGCTGCTTCTTGACACCGATGCCGACGCCGGGGCGGCCGTTGACGATGGCCATGTGGCGGATGTCCTCGAGGCCGTCCTCGACGCGTGCCACGTCGCGGATGCGGATATTCGAATTGTAGATCGCCTCGCCGCCGCGCTTGGTGATGCGGATCGCCCCCACGCCCTCCGGCGTTACACCTTCGCCCATGGTACGGACGTTGAATTCATTGTTCGAATTCTCGAGGTAACCGGCCGCTTCCTCGACCTGCTCCGTCTCGAGCGAGCTCTTCACATCGAGCATGGTGAGCTGGAGCGCCTTGAGCTTGTTGTTATCGACCCAGACGCGCAGGTTGCGCTGCTGATAACCGGCGAGCGTGACTTCGCCGACGCCGGGCAGGATTTTGAGATGATCGACGACGTTGAGATCCAGGTACTCGATCAGCGCATGAATATCGCGTGTGGAGGAGGAGGCGCTGAGCAGTACGATGGGTTGGTCCTCCGGATTACTCTTCACGATGGTCGGCTGGTCCGCGCCGAGCGGGAGTTCCACGTCGCTGAGCTTCGATTGCACTTCGGTCAGCGCGGCGTCGATGTTCCGGTCGATATCGAATTCGATGGTGATGGAGGCCTGCCCCTGCTGGATCTGCGAAGTGATGTCGCGCAGGCCCTGGGTGGAGATGACCTCCTCCTCGATCTTGTCCACGATCTCGGTCTCCATCACTTCGGGGGCCGCGCCGCTCCAGGTGGCGTTGATGGTGAGAACAGGGAAATCGACGTCAGGCTGTTCGCTGACGCCCAGGCGAGACAGGCCGATCGCGCCGAAGATGATCAACGCCGCCATCAGCATCCACGCGAAGACGGGACGCCGGATGGAGAGGTCCGCCAGCGACGCGATGGAGGAACTTTGCCGGGCGATGATCGCGCGATGCGTTTCGGATTTATCCATGGCCGGGGCGTTCGCCTACTGAGCCGTGCCGGTGACGGTCGGCAGCGCCTGGTTATTGACGTTCGGCGTCGTGGCGGCCATGCCGGCGGCGACGTGCAGGTTGATGAGGTCGAGCCGCGTCGTCATGTTCGCGTTGTGCAGGCCCTGGCGCGCCGTCTGGTAATCCTGCAAGGCGGTCAGCACGTCGAGATTACTCACCACGCCGCGCCGATAGTCATCGACCTGCGCCTCGAGATTCTTGGCCGCCAGCACGGCCGCCTCGCGCAGCACGACGACCTGCGCCACGCTGGCATTGAAATTCGCGTAGGCGGTGCGCGTGTCCTGGTCCGCGGTGCGCCGCAATTGCTCCACGTTCAGCGCGCTTTGCCGGACGAGTTCCTTGTTCTCGTGGATCTGGCCGAGAATCAATCCGCCATCGAAAATGGGCATGGAAATTTGCAGCACCATGGTCGCGTCGATCTGATTGGAGACCGGGTCCTGCTGATCGAGGTAATTGCCCTGCGCCGCCACAGTGGGGAAGAGCTGGCCCTTGGCCACGGAAAGATTTCGCTCCGCCTGCCGCAACGATTCAATTTGCGAGAGCACATCGGGCCGGTTGCCGCTGCGGGCGAGATAGGACTCGAGCTGGGCGGCGGTCGGAAACTTCTGCGTATCCTTTAGCTTGAGTTTTTCGGCCGGAATTCCGGTGTAGAAGGCGAGCGTTTCCAGCGAGGCATTGGCCGAGCCGACTTCCGATTCGATGGTGACCCGCGCGTTGGCGAGGTCGGTCTGCGCCTGGAGCAATTCCGAGGGGCGCGAACGTCCCAGCGAAACGCGGTCCTTGAGATCGTCCACCCGCGCGGCCAGCGCCTGCACCAAATCGCGCTGGATGACGAGGTCGCCCTGGTATTGCAGGACGTTGTAAAAGGCCTGCGCGACGTCCTGGTAGATCGTCTGGTAATCCCGTGCCAGCGTCTGCTTTTTGGCCGCGATCAGGGCGCTGCTGGCGCCGACGCGATTCCAATTCTGGCCGCCGTTGAGAATCGTGTAATTCATCGTGACGTTCGATTCCGAGGTGTAATTGCGCTCACCCGTCAGCGTCGAACCGTTCACGATGTTGAACCCGGTGACGACCGGGTTGAGGTAGTGAATGAACTCCTGCTGATTGGTCGCCGTGAAGGTCGGCCATAGTCCGGCGATTGATTCACTCATCTGGGCCTGCGCGACGCGAACGTCCTGCAGGCTGATTTTCAATGAGTCGTCCCGAACGGCGGTGAGGCGAAAGCAGGTCTGCAAATCCAGGGCCATCGGATCGCGCGCGGCATCCACGATAGGCGAGACTAGCGCAAGTTCCGGATGGCTGGCCTGGACCGCCGGGGGTACCGCGCGCACATCCGCGAGGTCGGGCGGGGCGTTGGTGCCGTAAGGAGGAGGCGTCACGCTCGAATCGTTGGGAGCCGCGGTCATGGTGGGCGGCGGCACGGTATCGGCGGCGGGATAGTTGGTCACCGGCAGAGTCGGGGGCGGCGTGTTGGTGGTCTGGCCGGTCGCGCAGGAGAAGGAGAATCCGAGTGCGACCACAAGGGCCAGGGCGCGGGATAGCGCGGAGGAACGCCGGGCTGCTCCATGGGCTGTCGCGGCGTTTTTCCGAGCTGCCGCGCCATTGATGAAAAGATTAACAATGCGATCCGGGGCCATTTTCGGGGGGAGGGGAACCGGTGGTCCACTGCGACGGATCTTGGTCTGGAGGGTGCCAATGGCGGTCGAATGTTGCACGAGATGGAAATAGGATTGGGTCAGTTCGTCGATGGTAAAGGCGTTGTTCAGAACGCCGCGCTTCAGGCCGAGGGTCATGATTTCTCGCAGGAACATATAGGTTTCGATCATCTTGTCGTGCCTCTTGAAGGCGGCGGGAAACTCGCCCGGCGCGGCGAAGGCGATGGCGAAACAGAGCCGAAGATGGTCCGGCTTGCGCGCGGCAAGATCGGTCACGGCAACGATGATGTCGATGAGTTGCGCGGCGGTTTCCTTGCCGGGCGGCGCGGCCTCGCGCATCAACTGAAGGCGTTCGTCGAGCGCGCGATCCACCAGCGCCTGGAAAAGTCCGGCCTTGTTCTGGAAATAATAATAGAGCGTCGGCTTGGCGACCCCAGCCTCGCTGATGATCTCCTGCACGGAGGTGCCCGCGTAGCCGTGATTGGCAAAAAATTTCAACCCCGCCTCCAGCAGGCGCTGGCGGGGATCGTGGACAAGTTTTCCCATGGAACGCCTAGGCTGGCGTCAAGGAATTGGGCCGTCAATTGGAATCATACCTACCGTTCGGTAGGTCAGGGAATAGGACTGCCGGCGGACCGGTTCTCCCGGGCGAGGGAATCTAGGAGCTTGCTGAAAAAGGCTCACTCTTAAAACTTTTAGTCATCCTGAGCTTGTCGAAGGATCAGTTCTGCCTCGGCAAAAGCAGGAGGCAATCGAACTGATCCTTCGACAAGCTCAGGATGACCGATTTGGAAGCGACTATCCAAGTGAAACCGCTCTAGGCGCGAAATCCCTGCGCAATCGGCACACGTCGTCCCATGCCGAAGGCGCGCGGGGAGACCTTCAGCCCTGGCGCGGCCTGGCGGCGCTTGTACTCGCTGAAGGTGATCTTGTTCAGCACGTCGCGAACGGTTTCGGGGGAGATGCCTTCGCTCAACAGCATCTTCGGATCGGATTCGGCCACGATGTAATGGCGGAGAATGCGGTCGAGCACGTCGTAGGGGGGCAGGCTGTCCTGATCGGTCTGGCCGGGGCGCAACTCGGCGCTCGGCGGCTTGCGAATCGTGTTCCAGGGAATGATTTCTTCGGCGCGATTGATCCATTCGGCCAGCGCGTAAATCTCAGTCTTCAGCACATCGGCGATGACTGCCAGCGCGCCGCACATGTCGCCGTAAAGCGTGCAATAACCGACCGCCAGTTCCGACTTGTTGCCAGTGGTGAGGACGAGTGGGCCATATTTGTTGGAGAGCGCCATGAGCAGGAGCCCACGCATCCGGGACTGGATGTTTTCCTCGGTGAGGTCCGGCTCGCGCCCGACGAAGAGCGGGCCGAGCACTGTCTCCGCCGCGAGGACCGGTTCCTTGATCGGCAGCACATCGTAACGGATGCCGAGCTTGAGCGCGAGTTGCGCGGCGTCGTCGAGGCTGTGCTCGCTCGAATGGCGGGAGGGGAGAGAAACGCCCCAAACGTTTTCCGCGCCCAGCGCCTCGGCGGCGATCACGGCCACGATGGCCGAATCGATCCCGCCGGAAAGGCCGAGTACCACCGATTTGAAATGGCACTTCGCCACGTAATCGCGTACCCCCAGCACCAAGGCGCGATAGAGTTGCTCCTCCTGATTATGCGGCAGGGTCAAAGCGGGTTCCGGGGCAGGGGACTGGCTGCCGACATCGACCACGAGCACGTCTTCAGCAAAGCTCGCCCCGAGCGCGACGAGCTCGCCCCGCGCATTCAACGCGACGCTATGGCCGTCGAAAATCAGTTCGTCGTTGGCGCCGACGGTGTTCACCTGCACCAGCGGCATGCGCTCATCGCGGGCGACCCGTTGCAGCATGGCGAGCCGGCGCGCTTCCTTGCTCCGTTCCCACGGCGAGGCGGAGATGTTCACGATCAGCTCCGCTCCCGCCGCGACGAGTTCATGCACAGGGTCGCGGCGATAGCGGCGCTCGGGCCAGAAATCCTCGTCGTTCCAGATGTCCTCGCAGACGGTCAGGGCGATTTTTCGTCCATTGATTTCGACCGGCGCGACTTTCTCCGCCGGTTCGAAATAGCGGTCCTCGTCGAAGACGTCGTAGGTGGGAAGCAGCGACTTCATCACGCGATGGGTGACCTTCCCGTTTTGCAGCACGGCGGCGGCATTGCGCAAGCTGCGGCCGGGCCGCGAGGGGTTGCGGTCCACGTAACCGGTGATCAGCGGAATCGCGCCGACGCTGGCGGCTAACGCCTCGAGACAATCAAGCCCGCGCTGGACGAAATCATCGCGCAAAAGCAGATCGCGGGGAGGGTATCCGCAAAGGAAAAGCTCCGGCGCGAGGACGAGTTCCGCGCCCTTGGCGACAGCTTCGTGGTAAGCGGATTCGAGCCGCGCGCGGTTGCGGTCATAGGCGCCGACGGTGGCGTTGAGTTGCAGAAGACCGATGCGCATGGCTAGTCCTGGCCCAGGTCCAACTGCTTCTTGATCGTGGTATAAACCGTATGGAGATCGGTCGGATGCACCCGGGTTTGCGCGGTCGTGGTCATGAAATTCGCGTCGGCATTCCAGCGCGGGACCAGGTGCACATGAAGATGACAGGCGATGCCCGCGCCCGCCGCCGCGCCGAGGTTGATGCCCACATTGAAGCCGTGGGGATGGTAGGCCGCAGTCACCGCCGCCTTCATCCGTTTGATCATGGTCATGACTTCGAGCAATTCGTCGTCACTGAGCCCCTCAAGATCGGGCGTGGCGCGGTAGGGCACGACCATCAGGTGGCCGGTGCCGTAGGGATAAAGATTGAGCACCGCGAAGCAACTCTTGCCCCGCGCGAGAACATGGTTAGCCTCGTCGTCGGAACTGCGGGCGATCTCGGCGAAGACATCTCCCTTTTCGTGCGAATGGGCCACGTAAAGATTGCGCCAGGGCGCCCAGAGATGTTCCATACCAACAAGTAATCGCATGGCCGCGTCAGCAATCAATACGAAAGCAGTTCCGATCCATTTTCTTTGCGGGTCCGATGAGGATGCCGTGAAGAAAGCGGCCCACGCCCTGGCGGGAGAACTCGCCCCGCCGGATACGATGAATTTCGAGACCATTGACGGTCGCGCCGACTCCGCCGATGGTGCGGTGCAATCGATCCAGCAGGTGCGCGAAGCCATTCTCACGCTGCCCTTTTTCGGCGGCGGCAAGCTGGTCTGGTGGAAGGCGGTCAACTTTTTCGACGAGACCGGCGTCGGTCGCCATGCCTCGGTCAAGGAAGCGCTGGAGGAATTGAAGCCCGCTCTGGCTCAGGTGGATGGAACCTCCGTCACGCTACTCATCAGCGCGCTGGGAATTCACAAGGGCCGTACCTTCAGCAAGGCGTTGCTCAAGCTCGCCCAGGCTAAATACTTCGACCTGCCCGATCTGCGCAAAACCAGCGAAGACGAGATCATCTTCCAGATCGAGCAACGGATGAAGGCGGCGGCCATCCGCCCCGGCCCGGGGGCGGCGGAACGCTTTTTTCAGGCCACCGGCATCGACACCGGTGCGTGGTCGCAGGAACTGGAGAAACTTTCGTGTTTCATTGGCGATGGGAAAGCCGAGTTGACCTGTGATGATGTAAACAAAGTCATCAGCGGCAGTCGCGAAGTCCTCGTCTGGGATTTCTGCCACGCCGTCCTGTCGGGTGACGCGAAAGTTGCGTTGGAACAACTTTCCGCCCTGCTTGCACAGGATGAATCCGAAGTCGGCATCCTGATTTTGCTCGCAGGGCAGATCCGGCTGGCCGCCCTTGGCGCTGTGTTACGCGACAATAAATTATTGCGAGTCGTCAATCGCGGCTCATTTACGTCGGCGGAAGTGTCTCCTGAGGGCGAAGTTTATTTGCCGCGAAAAAAAAGCGGTGAACCGATCAGCACTTACGCCCTGGGTCAGGCCGCGCAACGCAGCCGGAACCGGCCCGCGCTATTTTGGTTCGAGGCGCTTTCAGTCGTGTACCACGCCCAAAAAGAGATGCTGAGCGGGCAGGGGGACAAGCGACGTACTCTCGAATGGGCGGTTTTGGAGATCGTCGCCGGATGAATTTTTTCGGAATATTTTGAGGTAAGTTGGACGCGATTGCACATAATCCGCGTAAAATGTTTGACCTAAAGCGGTAATTGAAACTACATACAGGGTATGTCATTTCGCGTAACGACACTTAAGCGGAGCCTGCTCCCCGTTCTTCTCGTTGGCATTGCCGCTCTTCCCCTTGTGGCCCAAGTGCCGAACGCGCCGATTGTTTTTGCGCAATCGGCCATCACCACGAGTTTTGTTTCGGCGCCCCAATTGGGCGGGACCGGTGGCGGCACGAATGGCGACACGCAATGGCTCAAAGTCGAATTGCACTACTCGGTCGTTCCCCCGGCAACCAGCAAGTTCGTGGATTCCGCGGAATTCCGGGTCTGGATCGAAGGCCGTGATCTTTACGCCCCCGAAGCCCCAACAAAGGACGGGATCGCGGTCGGCCTGACCGGCACCGTGACCTACGTCAATCTAGCGGCAGCGAAGGATGGTTACGCCGTCTTCTATTTGCCGCCAGCCACGATCGCCCGCTTCAGCACCGCGCGCGGCTCGAGCGACTTCGACCGCACGTTCAATATCCATGCGGAAGCTTACGTCGGCGGCACCAAGGTCGATTATTTCGACAAGAACAAAGAAGCGGATGCCAACTGGTATCAATCGCTTAAGCCGCTTTCCGGGTTCGTCTATCGGCAGGACCAGGGTCCCTTCATTCTGGCGGATCCTGACCGTTATCCTCCGATTAAATTGCCTCCTGCCGTGACCCAGTAACGGATCGTCTTTTTGTAGTCCATTCGTTCGATTCCAGCCTCATACCGTTTTACCATGGCCGCCGCCCATAAAGTTGTTACCGTTGATCTCGGGACCAGTACGATTAAGTTCGGCGAATTTGGCGTCAGCCGCGGGGGCGCGCTAACGCTGCTTCGCTTCGGGGTCGCCGAGCTGGGACTTGATCCCAACAAGGAAGAGGAACGCGCCAAGTTCATCACGCCGACGCTTTCCAAGCTCTTCAAGGACCACAAGATCCGCGGTCGCGAAGTGGTGCTCTCCATCTCCGGCCAAAGCGTTTTCATGCGCTTCGTGAAGCTTCCTCCCGTCGATCCCGCCCAAGTGGAGCAGGTGGTCGCCTTTGAAGCACAACAGAATGTTCCGTTTCCCATTAATGAGGTGACGTGGGATTACCAGATGATGCCCAACCGGACCACGGGCAACGAAGCGGAAGCGGTCATTGTCGCCATCAAGAAGGACGTGCTTGAGGCCGAAGTCGAAGCCGTCGAGCGTGCCGGGGTCAAAATCAAGCGGGTCGACGTGGCGCCCTTCGCGCTGCTCAACGCCTTCCGCTACAGCGAACCGGCCAGCGACGAGTGCGCCCTGATTATCGATATGGGGGCTCGTTCCACCAATCTCGTTTTCGTTGAAAAATCGAGCTTCTGGATCCGTAACATCCCCATCGCCGGCAACCAGATTTCCCAAAGCATCTGTAACGAGATGCAGGAGCCTTTCGTGGCGGCGGAGACTCTGAAAAAAGGGAAGGGTTTCGTCTCTCTCGGCGGTGTTTACGCCGATCCGGACGACGCCGATGCCGCGCGGATTTCCAAGCTCATCCGCTCCACGATGACCCGGCTGCATGTCGACATCAACCGGTCCATCGCCTACTACCGCACGACGCTCAACGGCGCGCCGCCGAAGCGTGTTTTCCTCACGGGCGGCAGTTCCCAGTTGCCCTACCTGGATCTCTTCATTGCCGATAAGCTGAATCTTCCGGTCACCTATTTCAACCCTCTCCGCAACGTCAATCTCGGTGCGACGGTCGACAAGAATCTTCTCGAGGATGGCAATTGCTACACCGGCGAACTGGTTGGCCTGGCCCTGCGTGAAACCGGCTCCTGCCCGGCGGAACTGACCCTCGAGGCGCCGACTCTCGCCGCCCGTTCAGACAAACGCCGCAAGCAGCCGTTTTTCTTTGCCGCGCTGGTCGCCTGGATCGTGATCTTCGTCTGCCTGGCGCTTTATTATTATCAGCAGAACGTCATCGCCTTGCAAACCGGGGCGGTCTTGCGTTCGAAAACCGAGGGACTGCAGGCCTACGCGGGAAAAATCACCAAACTGGCCGCGGAATCGGACCTCTTGCAGAACACGCTCGACTCGGTGGTGCGCCTCGGCAAACAGCGCAATGCCTGGTCCCAAATCCTGGAAGCCTTGAACGAAAAGATTCCCACCGGCGTCTGGATCACCCAGATATCTCCCTCCTTTGAATCCCCCGTAGCTACCGGTGGCGGTCCCGGTGGAAACCGTGCGGGCGGTCCCGGTGGACGTGGCGGTGCGCGTCCCGAAGGCGGTCCCGGCGGCGGTGCGGCTCGGAATGCGCAGGCCAATTCCTCGGAGATCAATGTTCTGCTCATCAACGGTCTTTATCACTCCAATCCCAAAACCGAGGTGGTCGATTCCGCGCGGTTGGGCGATTTCGTCACGGCGCTGGCGGATACACCCTATTTCGATATCGATACCAAGAAGGTCAGCGAAACTTTGATCTCCTTCACCACGGCGGAGACGGATCCGGGCTCCTTTGCCCAAAAATTCTCCATGCATCTCAAGCTAAAGGAACCGATCAGCCTGAGGCCCTGACGTACGCCTGCCATGAAAAAAATTTCCGGATTCGATCTAGCCATGATCATCGCCTTTGTGGTGGTCGCCTTATTGGGCGGTGGCGCCTGGTGGTACCTTTCGGGCCAGCTGGCCGCGACCCAGCAGGATGTCAGCAGCGCCAACTCCGACTTCGAGAAGTACTCGAGCAAAGAGGTTTTCCTGCCCAGAGCGTCGAATGAGAAAATCCTCCAGGCCAATATCGACCTGATGAACGCCCAACTGGATCCTCTGATAAAGACAAAGCTGCAGGCCCCCGGCAACAAGCTGCCCACCATCGCCAAGGAGGACACGGTCGCGTGGAAACACGATCTCGATGCGGAAGTCAGCCGTCTGAATACCGCGGCGAAACTTCACGGCGTTAACGTCCCGAATAACTTCTATTACGGGTTCTCGCGTTACCTTAATCAGAATCCCGGGGATGAGCAGACGGTTGTTCTCGGCAAGCAGTTGCTCGGGGTTGAGGAGATCGCCAACGTCTTCATCAACGCTCCCATCCGTGCCATCTCGAGCTTTCGGCGCACTTACGAAGAGGATCCCGTTTCCACGGGCAATGGGGGAGGGGGCAATAAAACGGATGCCGACCTCTTGCCGGGAAATTCCCAGACCGCCCCTGGAGGCGTCTACGTGGCCTATCCTTTTGAAATCGAGTTCGAGGCCACGACGGACAGCTTGCGCAAGGTCATCGCGGACTTGGGGAAATCCCCCTACGTTTTCGTCGTTCGCACGATATCGATTCAGAATTCCAATACCAGTTCTCCCCAGATCTCTGATCTCGACAAACTGGCCGGGACCTCTTCCGCCGGGGTCACCGATACCAGCCCGGGGGATGTGGGCAAGTCCACCAAGGGACCTCAATTTCTTTTCGGCAACGAGACGCTTCATATCAAGGTCCGCATCGACATGGTTGAATGGAAGGGAGTGGCCACGGAGGCTGCGCCCGCCGCCTCAAATCGTCCGGGTAATCGAGGTGCAGGCCGTGGGAGTAACCGATGAAAAAGTCGTTAGAACCGATTGTCTTGACCGTTGCCCTGGTCCTGCTCGCCCTTACGGCGGCAGGGTTGGCGCTTACCTTTCCTTCCGTTAGTGACATCACTGGCGTGCCCAGTACCAATCCCACCGGGCATACTCCGGTGAAGATGAAGGACGATGAGTTGCAGGCCCGCCTGGTCGATTGGACCGGTCCGACGACTTGGGTGGCTCCTGAAAACAAGCACCGCCTCTTTATCTCGGATGGTTTTCTCTTTTACCCGACCTTGTACCCCGACGGAAATTACCTGCAGAAAAATGATGGCAGCGCTCGAACGCCGGGAGGAGTCCTCATCAGCTGGTACCAGAAATACGCCATCGACTTTACCGATCCCAACGTGGACCGGGAAGATCCGGATAACGACGGTTTCTCCAACATCGTCGAGTTCAAGAACGAACAGCTAAAGGCCTCCGAGTCCGATGGCGCCAAGTCGACGAACCCGCTCGATCCGCAATCCCACCCGAGCTACCTCTCGCGTCTTCGGCTGGAGAAATACGATAGCCGCCCCTTCCACATCCAATTCCGGGGTTACCAGCAGTTGGGTGGGGAATATCAATTCCAGATCTACCTCAAGGACGTTCCCAGTTACAGCCAGCCTCGCCTGAAGAAGACTGGTGATCCTCTGGGATTTGAGGGTTATACGGTCGGCGCCTTTACCCAGAGCGTCGTGTCCAAAGAAGATCCCAACACCCACATTACCGAACAGGTCGATCAATCGACCCTGGAGTTGGACAAGCCCGATATCGGTTTCAAGATCGTGTTGCCTTATCGGCAGGAAATCGATTCGCCAGAATCGACTGCGAACTTCGTCATGCTCATGCCTTCCGAAGTGGACAAGGTGATCAAGGTGGAACGCGGCAAGACCTTCAGTCCTCCCTTCATGAACGGGACCACCTATCTGGTGATTGAAGCGAGGGCCGATGGGGCCACGGTGCGTGATCTCAAAACCCAGCAGGATATCATCATTCCATTGCTTAACCCCAATGAATGGAATGAAGTTCCCTTGGCCGCGCCTGCAAAAAAACCCTAAATCGCTTTAGTCTCTTGACTCGCCGTGCATTTTTACATAAAAACCTTTACCTCGGACACAAAAGAATGAAACTTACCTACGCCTGTGTTGTAGGCATGGCCACGTTGTTGCCATCCTCGGCGCTTTGGATCCACGCCGCTGATACCACGTCATCTGCCGCCCCGGCCTCGACCGCTCAGGCAGCGACGAGCATGCAAGCTGCTCAGATGGAAACGGTTAAAAGGCGTCAGCTTGTCTTTAGCGCGAATCAAGCCATTGGTGATGGTCAACGTCTCCTTTCCGATGCCAAATACGATGAAGCTGCTGATCGTTTCCAGTACGCTCTCGATGCCTTGAATAACGGCGGAGCATCTGCGCCGCTTTATGATCGGGCCCAAATCGGCTTGGCCGCGGCCAAATCCGGCCAGGCGCGCGATTTTGCCAAGGACGCCAAATTTGCCCAAGCGGCCACCCGGTTAAAGGAAGCCATCAATCTGGAGCCCGGAAATTCCGCTTATCGGGCTCAATTGGAAGACCTGAAGAAGCAACAACAGGCGTATGAAGCGCAGGTCAACGATCCCGAGGGAACGATTCACAATCCCGCCGTGACGGAGGATTTCAAAGACCGCGTTGCGACAGTGCAAAAGCTCCTTTTCCAGGGTGATGATTATTTCAAGACCGGCCAGTTTGAGCGCGCCGAAGATACCTATTCCAAAATCCTGATCCTGGATCCCTATAACAACGCGGCCCGCGACAAGATGGACCACGTTGAGCGTTACAGGTACCGGGCTGACAGCTTTCGCCATGAGCAGTACGAAGGCAAAAAGATGCTCGACGTCAACCAGGACTGGAGCGAGGCGATCTCCACCGATATCGTCGTTCCTCCCACGACCGCAACGACGGTTTCCACTCCTTCCGAACGGGCCGATATCACTCGCAAGCTTCAGTCGATTGTCATCGACAAGGTCAATTTCGATAAGCTCGACATTGCAACCGTCATTCAGTTCCTGACCCAGAAAAGCAAGGAGCTCGATCCGGAGCATAAGGGCATCAACTTCGTTCTCCGCATCACTTCCGATACCCCTCCGGCTGCCGCGACGACACCCACGGGGCCGGCCCCCACTCCTGCGGAAGCCGCCGCCGCAGCAGCAGCCGCCCAGAGCAAGGAAATTCATCGTGAAGTTAGTATCACGCTCGAGAACGTGCCACTGGCCGACATCCTGGGCTACATCGTCCAGCAGACCAATCTTCAATATTCCGTGGAAGATTATGCCGTTTATCTTCGCCCCTCGATCGATGAAGGCGAGACCCTCACGGTCCGGACCTTCCTGGCGCCGGCTAACTTCTTCTCGGGAAATGCGCTCTCTGTGACTTCGCCGACGGATCCAACGGCGGGGGCCACAGTGTCCAGCCTAACTCGGGACGCGCAGCCTGAGTTGGCCAACCGCGGCATTCGCTTCCCGGCGGGAGCAACTGCCACGTTCCTTCCGGGATCGAGCAAGCTGGTTGTCCGGGATACGCCGGAGCAACTCGACCTAATTGCCAATCTGATTGAAAATCTGAGCAAGGAGACTCCCCAGGTTCAGATCGAGGCGAAGCTCGCCGAGTTTAATCAGGATGCCATCAAAGGGCTGACTTTCAATTATACGTACAGTCTGGGGGGAGCAGGCGTTACGGCTTCCACCGCGCTTCGGACCTCTCAATCCACCACTTCCGGGGTTGCGAACCCGGGTTTGACTCCGGATGGAATCGACGGCTTGGTTGCATCCAATATTGCGAACAATTCCGGAGGGAGCGGTCCCACCTATCCGATTACAGGGGCAACCGTGGCCGCCGGGACTCCTAATCAGCTGGTTGTCGGGGTTCTCCTGGATGGGGTAGGCATGGCGGCAGTGATGGACGCCATCCATAACACCAGTGGTGTCTCGCTCCTATCGGCTCCCAGTGTCACGACCCAGAACGGACTAAAAGCCAATATCGACATCGTGCGTGAGTTTCCTTATCCGACGAGCTTTGAAAAGCCCAAGTTGAGCAATACTGAAGTCGCGTACTCGAGCGGTCCCGGTTCAGGGGATGGCGCTCCTGGAGATGGAATCTTCCCATCACCTTTGGAACTGGCTATTCCGCCTACGCCCCGGGAATTTCAAACGCAGGACATTGGTGTCAGTCTCGAAGTCAAGCCGACCACCTATCCCGATCAACGGATTGATTTGGATATCACGAAGGCGCAAGTGGTCGATTTCGAAGGGTTTATTGATTACGGCGTTCCGATTCAGGCTCGCCTTTCGGAATTGCAGCCCCCCCAGGTGCTGACGCCAGGAACCATCAACCAGCCGGTTTTCAATATCCGCTCTGTAGTGACGAATCTCCAAATCCTGGATGGCCAGACAGCCGTCTTGGGCGGTCTGATCAACGAAAGCACGCAGGAAATCAACGATAAGGTTCCGGTTCTGGGTGATCTACCTTTGGTCGGTCGTCTCTTCCAGAGCAAGGTCTCGGAACGGACCAAAAAGAATCTGCTGATTTTTATCACGGCGCGGCTGATCCGGTCCAATGGCAAGCCTCAATATATCCGGACTCTCAATGCCGAACCTGAGGAAGAAAGTCTGCCTGAACCGGCGCCTCTCGGTACCGGGCCCACCCTGCCTTCCGTACCCGAGTCAGAACCGAATTCATGATCTTCACTGCCGCTCCTTTCTTTCTTTTGTCCATGAAACGCTTTTCCTCTCTCGCCCTTTTACTGTGTCTTCCGTCGCTGAGCGCCTTGGCGCAGGAATCCGCTGCGGGAGGCCAGGCTGGTACTCCTCCTCCCTTGGCGCCTGCTCCTTCCGGCCAGCCCGGTCTGTTGACGCCGCCTCCGGATAATGCGCCTCCGGTTCCACCCGCAGCCGCGTCCTCTGCCACTCCCAGTGGCCCGGCCCCATCGACCGCTCCGGCCCAGACGACGACCGTGCATTCGACTTCGACCGTGATGAATCATAGCGAAATCGCCCGGGTCCAACAGCAGGAGATCATTCGTCGCCAGGAGTTGATTTTCCGCGCCAATCAGTCACTTGATACCGCGCAACGGGCGGAGCTGTCCCTTGATTATCCGACCGCTCGCCAGAATTACCTTTTTGCGGTCGAAGCTTACTCCTCGATTTCCCGATCGACGGTTTCCTACGCCAAGGCGGCCGAGGGGCTTACCCGGGTTGATCTGGCGCTTTACGACGATTCCCTTCGCATTGGGGATACCAAGCGGGCGAAATTGTTGATTGACGAAGTCCTCAAGTATAATCCGAACAACAAGTTGGCCAATGAAAAGCTTGTTGCCATCGACCGTGCTCTCGCCAATCCGAATGACACGTCCATTCTCGGAAACCCCGCCATCACCCCCGGTTTTGTCAAGCGGGTCAACGAGGTCCAGCAGCTCTTCATCGAGGCCGAACAATTCCGCCGCACGGGTCAATGGGATGAGGCCGAAGCCCGGTTGAAGCGCATTCTCGGTATCGATCCCTATAATATTGCCGCGACCAAGCAGCTCGAACGTATTGATGCGGAAAAGTACAAATATGCCGATACGGCTCGGCTCCAGACTCGGAACGAGCGTCTTCGCGAGGTAGAGGAAAATTGGTTCGAACCGATCAATAATAAGGACGCCACCACATCGGCTCAGGAAGAGCAGCAGCCGCTCACCCGCAAGACCGAATTTGGTCTCGAGCAGAAACTGGCTGGTATCTATCTATCGCTTGATTTCAACGGCGCCTCGATTGAAGAGGCCACTAACTTCCTCAGTATTGAAAGCAAGCGACTCGATCCGGATCACAAAGGCGTCAACTTCATCATTCAGCCTTTAGCTTCCACCAGTGCGAAGCCCATTTCCCTTACCTTGAACAATGTTCCTCTGGGTGAGGCCTTGAGGTACGTTTGTCAGTTGGCCAACGTCAAATACAAGGTTCAGGACTATGCGATTTCCATCGTGCCCTTCAACCAGAGCACCGATGATCTGATCAACCGGACTTTTAACGTCCAGCCCAGCTTCGTTGCCGCGCCCGCAGGTAATTCAACCATTGAAAGTGCGGCGGCTGGTTTCGGTGCGGCTCGCCGCCCCGTCGTACCTAGCGTGGCGCCACCACCTACGGATAATGCAAGCGGTGATACGGCCCAGGCGGCTCTGGAGGCCAAGGGTGTTAAATTCGCTCCCGGCGGCAGCGCGGTCTATACCGCTACCACCGGCCAATTGACCGTAGTGGATACGGCGGATCAAATGGAACTCGTGGAGGAACTAGTCTATGCCGGCCAAGCCCCGACGCTGATGGTGCGAATTGCAACCAAGTTTGTCGAAATCAACCAGACCGATTTGAATGACTTGACGGTTAATACCGCCTTTGACTTTCTCTTGAGATCGGGAGCACCGAACAACAGCATCCTGAGGACGCCTTCGTTTTCCTCGGCTCTGCCGGGGGCCCGGGGACTGTCCACGGATAGCATTGATCAATTGATTTCCCCGCAGGCGGCCAACCTGAACACCCTCACCTTCCGGGCGTTCCTTAACCAGAACCAATACAATGTGGCGCTGGATGCCCTGTCCCAGAAGAAAAGCGCCGATCTGTTGGATGATCCTGCTGTTCTCGTCAAAAGCGGTGAGCAGGGTACTCTCGAAGCCGTTCGCGTCTTCCCTTATCCTATCGCCTTCGATCCGCCAGAGTTGGTCTCCCAGAGCAATACTTCGACGAGTTTGACGGCGGTTATCGTCAATCCCCCGGTGGTTATCGCCACGACTCCGACTGACTTCAAGCGGAGGAATGTCGGTGTCCGCCTGGTGGTCAAACCTCAGGTTGCCTCGGATAACCAGACGGTCGATCTCTCGCTCTTCCCTGAAGTGACGCAATTCGATGGTTTCATCAATTACGGAAGCGTGATCAATATCGCCAATCCGGATGGAACGTCATCGCTGCTTTCCACCAACGAACTCAACCAGCCCGTGTTCGATACCCGCCGGATCAATACGAAAGTCCTGATCCATGACGGTTCGACCGTCGTCCTCGGCGGCTTGATGCGCGAAGATTTGCAGACCGTGAATGACAAGGTGCCGATCCTCGGGGACTTACCCCTGATCGGACGTCTCTTCCAGTCCAAAGCCGTGGAGAGCACCAAGCGGAACCTGATCATCTTTGTCACGGCGAATATCTACCGGAACGATGGCGAGCTGCTTAATCCGCCCGAATTGGTCAACGCCGCCGACATTCTGACCGGCCGCGCCAGCGCCAGCTACTCGGCTCCGGTCGCCACGCCTTAATCGGAGTGACGGTCGGACAGTGATGAGTAATCGGGCTCATCCTCCGGGTGATGGACGGCAAAGAATCTGTATCACGGGGACCACTCCGCCGTTTTCCTCAAAAAAGAGGAAGTTCGTTTTGACATTCCTTCACGATGCGTGATTCTTATCTTTATGAGGTTCAGCGCACTTGAAGGAACGAGTCTTCATGAGATTTTGTTCCTGATCCTCACGGCCGCAGTGGCCGCTTCAGTTTCTTTTGCCGTTTTCATCGCCTGCTTTTATTGGTTTCGCCGGGAACAGCGACGACTTCAGAGGAAGATCCTCACCGCCATCGCTCATGCCTCCCGGAATTCGGATGAGATTATCGTAACGGGCCGGGACGCCGCCTCTTGCGGTGAGTTGGTGGCCCAATTCAAGGTCAACCACGGCAAGCAGGTTCTTTCCGTTCTGGAGGCGGACGGACGCCGATTTATTCATATTGATGGAGAGCTCTCCGCCTCCGAGCGAACGAAGATGGTCCGCTACCTGAAGTCCGAAGGCTTTATGTCTTAAGGGTGAACGCGATTGCGATTCTGTAACTTCTGCGTCCCTTGCCAATCCTCCAGGCTGGGAGCATATTGAGCCGCTTCAAAAAGGATTAATTTATGGCTTGGATCATTCTTGGTTTAACGATGCTCATTTCCTTCGGGTCGATGGCGTATCTGAAAAGTGTCTTTGCCCGCACCTCCAAAATCCCCATCGCCTCGGGACTGACGGGCGCGCAGACCGCCGCTCGGATTCTGCAATGGGCCGGCATCTCGGATGTCCAAATCGTCGAAGGCGAAGGTTTTCTGGGCGACCACTACGATCCGATGAACAAGCGTCTCGTGCTTTCCCCGGATAATTACGAGGGCTCCTCCGCCGCGAATGTCGGCGTGGCGGCGCACGAATGTGGCCACGCCCTGCAACACCAGAAGCACTACGCACCGCTGCAGATTCGGATGGGTGCGGTTTATTCGAACAGCTATGCCAGCACCGGCGTGATGGTGGTGGTCTTTGCCTCTCTATTTTTTCATATTCTCAGTGCCTACATCGCCCTCTGGCTGATTTCTCTCTGCTTTGGCGTTCTGATTTTCTTCAACCTGATCACGCTCCCGGTCGAGTTCGATGCCAGCGCGCGGGCCAAGGTGGTCCTGCAGCAATTGGGCATTGTCCGGGCTGGGCCGGAAGCTGACGCGGTCAGCGCAACGCTGAACGCCGCCGGGCTTACCTATGTGGCTGCCTTGGTGGGAACGATCCTGAATTTTGCTTACTACTTCATGCTTTTGTCCGGGAACCGTCGTAGCTAACCTCGCGCGAGTTAAAGCGAAATAAGGTGCTTCGCCGCCACGTCGAAGTGAAGCGTCTCTCCGACGGCGACCTTACCACGGGTCCAGAATTTCAGGGTCTCTCCCGTGACGGCTTCAGCCAGTAACTCGACCCGGCTTCCCAAGTAGGTGGCTCGTTTAACGACGGCGGCGACGCCTTCGTTGGCAAGAACGGCCACTTCCGGCCGGAAACCAACCTGCCGGCCCGGTGGTGCGTGCAGCCGGACGGCGAGGGGACTATCCGCCGCGATCACGTTGATTTCCCCCATGAAGCGGGCGACGAATTCATTGGTTGGATGCTCGTAAATTTCAGAAGGCGTGCCTATCTGTTCAATCCGGCCTGCATTCAGAACGGCGAGCCGGTCGGCCAACGAGAGCGCCTCTTCCTGGTCATGCGTCACGTAGAGGCAGGCGATCCCCGTCTCCAGATGAACCCGCCGGAGCTCTTCCCGCAGGTCGTGTCGCAGCCGCGCGTCCAGGTTGGAAAGAGGCTCATCGAGCAGGATCAAATCCGGCTTCACGGCGAGGGCCCGGGCCAGCGCCACCCGCTGTTGCTGGCCGCCGGAAAGTTGAGCCGGTTTTCGTTGAGCCAATTCCTCCAGCCGCGCCAGACGCAGGCTCTCCTGCACGCGTGCCTCGAGCGCGGCGCCGGTTATTTTTTGCACTCGCAACCCGTAGGCGACATTTTCGTAAATCGTCAGATGGGGCCAGATCGCGTAGCTCTGGAAAACCATCGCGGTGTGGCGATCCTGCGGGGGCACGTCATTCATCCGCTTTCCATCGAAAAGGATGTCGCCGCCATCGGGTTGGGCGAAACCCGCCAGCATCCGCAGCACCGTCGTCTTTCCGCATCCCGACGGCCCGAGCAGGAAGAACATCTCTCCCGGTTGAATCGTAAAGGAAACATCATCGACCACCCGCGAATCGGGTCCATACGACTTGAGTAAATGTTCAACGGTGATGGTCATGGCGGGAGTTCAGTTCGAAGCGATTTCCTGGAGCAGGCGCCGGTAGCGATCCAGCGCCTGGCTTTGCCAGCGCTCAACCAGCGCGGTGTGTTGTAGCGGATCTTTCCAAATGGTGTCGGAGAGCCGAAGTAATTCTTCTGCCGAACAAGGCGGGCTCGCGTAATCCGCCAGCAGCGCCTGTTGCCGCTCCGGCGATAATCTCTGCATCGCCGGGGAATGCAGGGCCGTCCAGGCGCGGACAAGGAGGTCATGGGTATCGATCATTGAGGCGGCGATCACGGCGCTTAGAATCGCCCGCCGTTTCGCCGCCAGCGCGCCGGAATAGACGAGGTCCGAACGCGTATGAAACGGGTTATCGAGAATGGGCGTCACCCCGGCCAATTCGTCATAGAGGGCCGGATAGACGCTCATGCGATTGACGATATTGCGCGTGGCGCCGCCGGGCGAGCCCTTCGGCTTCATCCATAAAAGCTGGTTGTCGCGCGAGAGCACGAATTCCACCAGGTGCCGAGCCAACTCGGCGTGGGGCGGATTTTTCAAAATGCCAATGCTGTCGGGCGTGATCACGGTCTGGCCCTCCGGCAAAACGAAGCGGACATTCTCCGCTCCATAATAACCGACCTGGGCCTGGCCGTAGATGTCGATGGAAACGCCGTAAGCCGCATCTCCCAGCCCGACTTCCACCGTGGCGGCGGCAGCCGAGGAGAGGAAATTGCGCACGTTTCCGCTCATCGCCATCAGCACGGCCCAGCCCTTGTCCCAGCCGTAGGCCTGAAGAATGATTTCGTCGATGGCCAGCACGCTGCCGGAGGAGCGGGGATCGCACCCGGAGACCCAGCCCGCGAGGCGTGGATCGGCCAGGTCCGTCCATGTCTGCACATCGGACAATCGGGCCGCCTCGCGCGCACGCTGGTTGATCACGATGCCAAAGCCGGAGAGCGAGGTGCCAAACCACTCGTGATCGGGATCGTAGAGGGCGACCCCATGCAATTCGGCTGGAATCTGGGCGAGGATTTCCGTCGGGGGATCGTAGCGCGTGAGCAGGCCGTCCGTCTTCAGATCGTGGTAGGGATCGACCCCGCCGCCGTAGAGAACATCGACGCCGGAACTGGGACTCGCCTGATACTCCGACCGTAGAAAGCGGATGATCTGTGAAGTCCCTCCGACATCGCGCCAGCGAATCGTCGCCGGTTTTCCGTAATGCTGCTGATGCCACGCGCTGAAGGCGCGGGAGGTCTCGTCGCGAATGCCCTGCCAATGGGGCGAAATGACGACGACCTCGTTTTCATCCGCGCGTGCCGCGAGGAAAAGCGTTCCCAGCCCTGCGGCAGCGAGCAGCACCCGGCAAAATGTCATGGAGGGCAAAAGTGGCATGCAACGGCTCCCGCATCTGTAACTCCACCGGAGCAAAAGGCAAGCTCCCGCGAAGGACGGGAGGAGAGTAGGGTATCAGCTTGAGACGTGCTGACCGAACCGAGGAGCATTGATTCTGCAGACTCTAAAGGGCAATCTTGGGGCATCAAAAAGATAAATGTAATGGGCGCCTATTTGATGCTGCTTCTGATTTCGCTTCCGATTCCGTTGATTCAACGCACCACCGACAAGGTCATTGAAGGTTTACGACCGGTAATGAAAATGAGTGACGGTACCTACGAGAGGACGCTGATGCCGGTTCCATTTCTAACCATGCGGTGGATAGGTCATCTTTCGTGGATCGTCCTGGCGGTGGTGCTGGTCTTTTTCGCATTTTCCTTCTTCCGGGAAATTTTTTCACGATTTGAAACCATCTGCGCGTTATCTTTGTGTCAGGCTGCGTTCACGACCATTTATGCTCTGTTTGTCGTCATGGCCTTTTTGATTAGATAGAACTTCAGGCCGACCCAATCCCGGGAAGAGAGATCGTTCGACACTCCCCGCTCGATGGCGCAAACTGGATTCGCGGTTCCTGCCGCGCCGCATCGTTTTCATGAGCCGATTCAACCCCAGCCCCGCCAAACCGCGCCGCAAGTTTCTCCGGCGATTTTGCGCGAGAATTGGTTTCGCTCTCTTCGTCCTGCTCTTCGTGACTTTTCTCTGGCTGCGCATTTTTGGCCTGCCGGGGTCGGCCAAGAATTATCTGATGAGCGCGATCGAGGCGCGGCATGTATTTCCGTTTCCCATCTCGGTGGACCGCTTTCTCCTCGACGCCACCGGCTCGATTTTGGCGGAGCGGGTGACGGTGTACCGGGATGCGGGTCGACAGAGCGTCCTGCTTCAGGTGGACGAGGCCCGCGTCAGCATAGCATGGTTCGACTGGTGGCGTGGCCGCGGCCTGATCGATAGCGCAGGCATCTCCAATGCCGTCGTGCGCTATCCCATCGGTGACGAAGCCGCCGAGTTTCGCGAGGTCAACGCCGACGTCTCCTTCAACGGCCGGGACATCAAGATCCAGAACGCCCAGGCCCGTTTCCTCAATCTTGCGCTCTCCATACGCGGGACCATCCACAACGATGGTTTCTCCAAGGCGCCCACGCCGACGCCGGAGCAAATCAAGCAACGGCAGGCGGTCTGGGATTCCGTGCTGAAGGCGGTTGATGACGTGGGCACCGAGCGGCCCATCAATGTCGACCTGGAATTCGAGGCCTATACGCATAACCTCGGCGCGGGTCTCGCGAACTTCGCCCTGGAAAGCGAGAATCTGACCTGGCGTTCCGCACCGGTGGCCGAGCTTTCGATTCACGGCAGCCTCAATGACGGCATCGTCGATTTGAGCGATTTCAAGATCGGCCTACAACGGGGCGAGCTTACGGCCTATGGCGAATGGAACCTCGATGAACATTCGGCGGAGCTCCAGTTCACCTCGTCGATGGATTTTACGTCGCTGGCTCCGGCTTTTCCGGGGCCGCTGGGACGGGCGCTCGGCATGCTTGATTTTCCCTACAACTCTCCCGGCATGACGGGGCGGATTCTTTTCGATCTGCATCAAGGTGTTCACACCGACGTTCAGGCCGATCTCGATTGGCGCGATTTCACCTTCAATAACGTCTCGTTTTCGCGGCTTAGCGTTCCGGTGGCGTATGACGGCAAGCGGCTGCTGGTCCCCGGGCTGAAGATCGCGGGCGCGGCGGGCAATATTGACCTGGAAATGTTTTTTGATTCCACCAAAGCCCCACCGACCATGAACGCGAAGATTACTTCCAATCTCGATCCGACCATCCTGAAGGGTGTGTTCGGGGAGGGGATGGACAAGTTTCTCGGGAGCTGCTCGTTCGCGGAGGGCGGCCCGAAAATCGAGGCGAGCGCGACCGGCAGCGCGTTGAAGACCGACGCCTGGAGCGTGACCGGAAAAATGAACGCGGGCAAATTCGCCTACAAGACGGCTGCCTTCGATACGGCCACCTCCGATTTCACTTTCGCCGACTCAAAGTTGAACCTGCCCGATCTCGAGGTCCATCGCCCGGAGGGGAAGGGGGCCGGGGGAATCGTCTACGATTTCAAGAACCGCTCGGTCGAGCTGCATAATCTCGTCACGCAGCTCAACGTCGCGGAAGTTGCGCCGATCATGGGGCCGAAGTTCACCGAGTACACGAAGCCTTACCATTTCCAGCATCCGCCACTGATTCACGCCAACGGCAAGGTCGATCTCGAGAGCGAGAAGAAGGACCTCGATACCGATTTGCTCGTGGATGTGGATGCGAAGACGACGATGGAGTGGACGCTCTTCCATGTGCCGTTCAACTTCGAGAATCCCAATGGCACGCTCGTTTTCAAGAACCGGCAACTGACGGTCAACATGAAGCCCTGCGGCTTTTATGACGGCACGCTTACCGGCGTGATCGATATGGATTTGCGGCAGACACCCGCCGCTTACTCGCTTGATCTCAATTTGGCGAAGGTCAACTTCAAGAAGTTCATGGTGCGTGTTTTCAATTATGGAAAATCGACTGGCCAACTCGCCACGAGCGCCCACTTCACCGGCACGATCGGCAACATGACGAGCATGAAGGGCGGCGGCGAAGTGAAAATCGAGAATGGCGATATTACGCAGATTCCGCTGCTCGGTTCCCTGACGCCGCTCATTCCCGGCTTCTCCGCTGCCGATGCCGCGCACGCACACTTCACGGCGGACAAGGGTTTCATCCAAACGGACGATCTCCATATCAGCAGCGAGACCCTGGCGCTGATCGGCACCGGGAATTACAATTTCGTCGGCGATAATGTGGATCTCAACATGCGGGTGAACGCCAACGCGATGTTTGGGATCCTGCTTTATCCGATCAGCAAGATCTTCGAATTCCACGGCAGCGGCCCGATGAAGAATGTAAAGTGGTCGCCGCGGAATTTGTGAGCGGATGAAAATCGAGGACTTCCCCAAGTACCGGACGCCCCTGAAAGGTGTGGTCTGGATCGTCCGGCTCGCATTCTATGGTCTCGTCACGCTCTTCGCGTTGGTCTTCTTTGGCGGAAGAGGAGGGCCGCTTCTCATGGCGCATCGGTCAGAGGCTTCCCTCGAAATGGGCGCCATTACGATGGCCTCCAAGGACTATGCCAAGGAGTACGGAATGCTTCCCCCGGCTTCCGAGAATTATCGCCTCTTTGCTTTTCTCTCCGGGGATAATCCGCGAAAAATTGAATTTGTCTCGCTCAAGAAATCACAGATGAACGCGAATCGTGAGATGATCGATCCGTGGGGAACGCCTTTCCGCATCACCTTCGTTTCGGATTCTGAAATCCATGTCGTCTCCGCCGGGCCTGACAAAATCTTCGGTACCTCGGACGATATACCTAACGAGTGATTTCTTGTTCTATAGAAGCCATTCCGAGTTCTGAAGCGGATCCGCATTAGGCTGAGCTTAAGGGAACTGGAAAAGGAATCTGCTTACTGACCTCCGCAGGAGTTGCCAAACGACCGCGAACCAGCGATTTTATCCCTTCCTCTCATGACCGATCTCGAACGTATCCGCCATTCCGCCGCCCACGTGCTGGCGACCGCTTTACTTAAACTTTGGCCCGAGGCCCAGCTTGCCGCCGGTCCTCCGGTGGAGAGCGGTTTTTATTACGATGTCGACCTGCCCCACCGCATTTCGCCTGCCGATTTCGAGCGCATCGAGGCGGAGATGAAGGCGGTCACCAAGGCCAACCAGACTTTCGTTCGCTCCACGATCTCGCGCGATGAGGCGATCAAGCTTGGCGAATCGGGCCGGCTGGCCGCGTTGAGCGAACGCCCCACACCCAGCAAGTTCAAGCTCGATATCCTCAGCCGCATTCCCGAGGACGACGAAATTTCGCTCTACACCAATGGTGATTTCGTCGATCTCTGCGCCGGGCCGCACGTCATGCGCACCGGCAACGTCGGCGCGTTCAAGCTCACCCACGTCTCCAGCAGTTACTACCTGGGCGACGAAAAGAACCCGCAGCTCCAGCGCATCTACGGCACCGCCTTCAAGAACAAGACCGAGATGGAAGCCCATTTCAACCTGATCGAAGAGGCCAAAAAGCGCGACCACCGCAAGCTGGGCCGCGACCTGCGTCTCTTCCACATCGACGATGAAGTCGGGCAGGGGCTCGTGCTTTGGACGCCCAACGGCGCGATCGTCCGCCAGGAATTGCAGAACTTCATCAGCAAGGAATTGACCCGCCAGGGCTACAGCCAGGTCTTCACGCCGCATATCGGTAAGCTCGGGCTTTACCGAACCAGCGGCCATTTCCCTTACTACAAGGATTCGCAATATCCACCCATCGTGGAGCGCGAGACGTTGGACCAGTTGGCCAAGGAAGGCTGCACCTGCGCGGAACTCTCCAACAAATTAGATAGCGGCGAAATCAACGGCTACATGCTCAAGCCGATGAATTGCCCGCATCACATCAAGATTTTCTCGAGCCAGAAACATTCGTACCGCGACCTGCCGATCCGCCTCGCCGAATTCGGCACCGTTTATCGTTGGGAACAATCGGGTGAGCTCGGCGGCATGACCCGCGTCCGCGCCTTCACCCAGGATGACGCGCATCTCTTCTGCACCGAGGAGCAAGTGCCGCAGGAAGTGCTCGGCTGTCTCGGTCTCGTAAAGAAAGTCTTCGAAACTCTAGGCATGAAGGATTATCGCGTGCGGGTCGGCCTGCGCGATCCCGATAGCGCCAAGTATACCGGCGATCCCGCGAACTGGGACAAGGCCGAAGCCGCCTGCCGCGCCGCCGCCGCGAGCCTGGGCGTGCCCTTCTCGGAAGAGCCGGGCGAGGCTGCTTTCTATGGCCCGAAGATCGATTTCGTGGTCAAGGATGTCCTGGGCCGCGAATGGCAGCTCGGAACCGTGCAGGTCGATTACAACCTGCCGATCCGCTTCGATCTCAGCTACACCGGCTCGGATGGCAAGGAGCACCGGCCCGTCATGATCCATCGCGCGCCCTTCGGCAGCATGGAGCGATTCATCGGTTGTTTGATTGAGCACTTTGCCGGTTCCTTCCCGGTCTGGCTCGCGCCGGAGCAGGTGCGGTTACTGACGGTGACCGAGGCTCAAAACGAGTACGCCCAGCGATTGGAAAGGGAACTTAAGGAAAAAGACGTCCGGGTGACCCTGGACGATTCCCGAGAGAAATTGGGAGCCAAAATTCGCCTTGCGGAGCTCGCCAAGGTCCCCTATATATTAACACTTGGTGAAAGAGAATCCCAGAGTGAACAAGTATCCGTGCGCAGCCGAAAACTAACCGCCCCCGAGGCCAAGCCATGGCCCGACTTCTTTCATCAGCTGCTCGAAGAAATTTCACAGCGTTCGCTGTGATTGATTTTTCCTGCATGCACGCGGCGGCTCGTCCAACCAAAACCTGAGAGGCATTATCGCTATCCACAAATCCTTCATCCGCGCCAATAACAAAATTCGCGCCCGCGAAGTTCTCGTCATCATCGACGAGGACAGCAAATCCCTTGGCATCATGGGATTGGCCGAGGCCATGACGGAGGCGCGCAAACGTGGACTCGATCTGGTTGAGGTCAACCCCGCCGCCAATCCTCCTGTCTGTAAGATCCTCGATTACGGGAAGTATCTCTATAACCTGGCCAAGAAGGAGAAGGACACGAAAAAGAACTCCACAGCGACCAAGCTGAAGGAGCTTAATTTCCACATGAACATCGACGAGCATGACTACGGCGTGAAGATGCGCCATGCTGAAGAATTCATGTGGAAGGGCATGAAGGTGAAGCTCCAACTGAAGTTCCGCGGTCGCGAAATGATGCACCAGGACATCGGCATGAACCTCATCCGCCGCATGCGCGCCGACCTCAGCCAGATCGGTCTTGCCGATACTGAACCGAAATTAATTGGCAAAAGTATCAATTTGATGCTATCACCACTCCCCGCTCGAAAAAGGGTGCGCAAGTTCTCCGAAGAGGATGAACCCGCTCAGGAGGAGGAGTCCCTGGATTCCGCGCCTGAAAACGGCAACGGCTCTCACTAGGCCTGCCACTCGTTTCGAGCGCAAAAAATAATCGTATGCCCAAATCTATCGCCCGCCGTAAAACCAAGAAGGCCGTTGCCAAACGCTTCAAGGTCACTGGAACCGGCAAAATTCTTGCGTCCCAATCCGGGCGCCGCCATCTTGCCGGTAGCAAGAACCGCAAGCGCAAGCGTCACCTCGCCAAGATGAAACAGATCGACAAGACCGATGAGTATCGGATCAAGGCCAATCTGCCGTTCGCTTAAAATTTAGGAGATCCCCATGCCAAGAGCCACCAACGCACCCGCCTCACGCGAACGCCGCAAACGCGTCATCCAAAAAGCCAAAGGTTACCGCGGCCGCCGCAGCAAACTTTTCCGCTACGCCAAGGACGCCACCATGAAGGGCCAGTACTGGTCCTACCGCGATCGCAAGGCCCGCAAGCGCAACTTCCGCAACCTCTGGGTTGTCCGCATCAATGCGGCCGTCCGTACCTTCGACCTGACCTACAGCCGCTTCATCGAAGCCCTGACCAAGGCCAAGGTCGATATCGATCGCAAGATCCTCGCCGACCTCGCCGTGAATGAGCCCCAGGCTTTCGCCGCGATCGTCCAGAGCATCAAGAAGGCCTAACCTTCTGCGGAGGGCGGTCAGATAGCCCTCCGTCAACCCAAGCCTGTCGAAAGACCGGCTTGGTTGTTTTGAGCATGATCGTTCCCGTCGGCATCGCCCTAGGCTCCAACCTGGGGGATCGCCACGCCGAATTGAACGCAGGAATTTCCTTCCTGCGTTCTTTTGCTTTTCAGGGCCAAGTCCATGAATCGCCCCGGATGGAAACGGCTCCCGTCGATTGCCCGCCCGGTTCACCCCTATTCCTCAACGCCGTTGCGGAGATCAGTCTTGATCCGGAAGTCATGCCTCCGCGCGAGTTGCTGCGACGTCTCCAGGCCTTTGAAACCAGCCGGGGCCGGCCTGCCGAGCGGGAGATCAATTCGCCGCGCCCGCTCGACCTGGACATCATTTACTACGGTGATCTGAGCCTCCAGGAACCGGATCTGGTCATTCCTCATCCGCGCGCGATCCAACGGCGGTTTGTTCTCGAGCCGCTTTCCCACCTGCGGCCCGATCTGATTTTACCCGGCCAGAGCAAGACGGTGCGCGAACTTTTAGGGTAAGGACGGCAATCCTTTGCCGTCCGACTAAAATCCTCTCTGTCCTTCTAGAAGCTCAGGATGACAGGGAAAAAAGTGCGACAACCGCATCAAAAAACGGTCTGGCCGGCGTAATTATGGCAAGTCTTCCGGCTTTTGTTAGAATGCCACCGCTCTGCTGTGGTACGCTGTTGCGGTGGAACCCTCTTCCAAAATTACTCCCGCCTGGATTCGTGAATCCAAATCGCGTGGCGAAAAGATCCCCGCGCTGACCGCTTACGATTACCCTACCGCGCGCCTGCTCGATGAAGCGGGCGTGCCCATTCTCCTCGTCGGCGACTCGGTCGGCATGGTCGTGCTTGGCTATCCTGATACGACCCAGGTCACTCTGGCCGAGATGCGGCATCATGTGGCCGCCGTCGCCCGGGCCAAGACGCGTGCCCTCGTCGTGGCCGATCTTTCCTATCACACCTATGACACGCCGGCGGCGGCAGT
>JAMFSY010000075.1 GCA_026225555.1 Methylacidiphilales bacterium | reverse complement strand
GAGCTTAGGGACGTGTCTGTTCCCTACTTCCTTCCTCTATTGGAGATGATTATCTCCAAGTTGAGTTTAAGGCGATGGTTATAGTAAATAGTGGTAAGGCCAAGTAAGGGCTTAAGTTATCGCTTATAGAATTGCTACATATGTAGATTTAAGTAAGCATGAGTAAGCTGCAATTATTCATGTAAAAGTGATGGGATTCTATAGAAAGACGGAGAGATTGATTTATAATAGCCATCATGGTTTCCAAGGTTGTTTGCACTTCATCGGCGGGTGCGATTAAGTATTTCGAGAATCACCTCAATGTGGCTGATTACTTTACTGAGAGTGAGACAGTTGATCGTGGTGAGTTTATTGGCAAAATCGCGGAACGATTGGGATTGGATGAGGAGGCTATCACTCGCGAAAAATTCATCGCGTTTGCTCAATGCGACATGATTGGCTTGGGGGCTAATTCCAAACGACAGCGGGCCTCTGAAATCAAATACGTCGAGTTTACCTACAGTCCACCGAAAGCCGTAAGTGTGGTCGCGGCCATGGATGATCGGGTGAAGGGCGAACTCTATGCCGCCGTTAAGGAGGAATTGAGTTGGTTTGAACAACAGGTCACGGTGCGGGATCGGCGCGGCAACCTGGCTAACGAGGAAATAACCAAGCCAACGGGGCGGATGATAGCCGCCCTCTTCCAGCATGAAACCAGCCGCACCAACGATCCCGATTTTCACGTCCATACGCTCATCGGGAACGTGACGTGGGATGCCGAGCGAAAGGGTTACTTCGCGATCCATTACGGCCAGATGCTGGAATTGAGGAAAACTCTCGATGCGCGGATTCACAATAATCTCGCCTCTCGCATGGGTAATCTCGGTTATCACGTCGAAGCCGCTTCGTCCGGTTTCGGTTTAAGGGAAGTTCCCGCCGTGGCCGTCGATTTATTCAGCGAACGGGCCAAGCAGGTTGAAACCGTCTTAGCCCTGCTCAAACGGGGCTACACGCCGGAGCAATTCAAGGCTGTGTTCAAAGGCGTCGGGGAAGATGAGAAACGGAGCATGCTGGCTCAAGGAGTCGAAAAACTGCGGGAACGATTGGGTGATCCGCAGAGTCGGCCTTCCCTCCAAGCCGATTACAAGATTCATGAACAGGCGGTCATGCTAACCCGTCCAAAAAAAGTCCCCATCACGAGTGAAACGCTACGGGAAGATGTGGCCCAGCGATTACAGAAAGCAGGCCTCGTCTTGGAAAGGCCGTCTTCGTTTCCGGTGAAGACCAAACTCGATCTGACGGAAGCCCTCCGGCAGGGCGCACAAATTGCGTTTGAAAAGCAAAGCGTCGTGCGCCTCGATCACCTCTTGGGCGAAATTGTCCGGCTGGCACCAGGGGCCGTGCCGAATGAAGCATTGGCAGCACAACTCCGCGATGATCGCCGGTTTTTGGTCCGGCGCATGAACGGCAATGAAATGGTGACGACACGGCAAATCCTCGGGGAAGAGAAGACCTTGCTTATGTCGGTTGCTTACGGAATGGGACAGCACGAACCGCTTCAGAAGGCTTATGTCGCCGCGGCCTCGCTGGTCGCCACGCCGCAGCGGATTGACGAGCTGGTGGTACAAGCTCGCTTGCGCGGCGAGCAACTGACTCCCGCTCAGGCCGAAAAATGGCTCAATCAGTTCGCAGCCGTCCATCGTTACGTTTGCACGTCACAGGATCAATTTGTGAACATTCGCGGCGGGGCTGGCGTCGGAAAGACGTTCTGCGTCGAACAACTGGTGGGCCAAAGTCTACAAGCCGGGCGTCCGGTGTTCCTTTGCGCTCCTTACGGCGAGCAGGCCCGAGTGACGTTAAGGAATGAAGCTCCCCGGCTGGAAGCTCGCGGCCAAAGCGAGGTTGCTCGTGTCTTTGCTCAGGCCAACACGGTAGATGCCTTGCTGATGCAGGCGCGACATGATCCGACGCCGCTTCGTGGCGCTGACATCTATGTCGATGAGGCGGGCCTGCTTGATACCCCGAAAGCCCTTGCCCTGGTGCGGGAGGCCGAACGGGCGGGTGCGCGGGTGATCTTTCAGGGCGACACCGAACAAATGGCGGCGGTGGGCCGGGGCCAGCCCCTCAAGCTGTTGCAGGATGAGCTTAAACTTGGGATGCACGTTCCACGCGCTTCGATCTCCCGGCGGCAACTGAGCGTGGCCGACAAGCAGCTTGCGGCCGATCTGTCGTCCGGCAATGCGGAGAAATTTGCCCGCGCTGTCGGAAAGATGCTCGAACGGGGCATGATCCGCGAAACCGCGACGGATGAAGCTGTTGAAAAGGTGGCCAAGGAAATTGTCGAGGGTCGTGCCATCGGCAAGGAAGTGGTGGCGGTGTCGTCCGTCCATCGCATCAGTGAAGCCCTCGCGGAGCGCGTCCACGATTTGCATGTCGAGCGTTCGGGCCGTGACGGGCAAGCCCTCGTCGATGTCCAGGTGAAACGTGATTTGCAGCGCGCCGAACTGCGCTCATCCCAATTTTATCGTGTCGGCGATGTGGTCGAGTACAAGCAGGACGATGCCGTTTCTCGTGCGCCGGTCACATCCGTTCAGCCGGACACTCTCACCGTCGAGTGGGACGGCCATGCCCATGAAATTCTCTTTCGACAGGTTCGGGCGGTCTATGATCGGAGTCAACCCGCCATCTCCTTTCCTAAGTTTATATAGTTTAACGAGTTATTTCGTGACGAGCAAGGCAATTTTGGTGGATTTTCGTAGAAAAAGGTAAAACTTGTTATGCAGTTAGCGAGGCAATTTGTTATGCGCGCCGCCCTACGGACCGATTCCTTTTCCGGCCTCAGATTTGGTGCGCGCATAGCACGCTGACGGGATTCTTTGTGCAGAGTGCCCCGAGGCGGCGCACGGCTCGAATTTCGAACTAAAAAGAACTTCGATTCGAGCTGGGTTCCGTGTCAGTCTGCCATGCGGAACTCGATAAAATGCCCACGCCGTTCTTATGGATCGTAAGTATCGTACTCCTACTGGCTGGAGGCTACTTGATAGTCATGAACTGGCTGGTCTTCGTAAACAATCACATCCCGAAGCGAAGATGGGTGTCGGCGGTGCCTCTCTTGGGCGGTGCATTCGCTTGTCTCGGCCTGTTGTTGATCCCGCTTCAGGGAATTTGGAAGTGGAGTTGGGTTCCCCTTTTAGCGGACTGGGGTTCACTCCCGGTAATAGTCGTATCGTTGATCTTGATAATTTTTAGGAGGAATAGAGACGATAAAAACTGTTGAGTCTTACGCGAGGATTCACAACTGCCGAGTGGCTGGCTAGTCTCGGCTTTCGACTGCACGTGCCAAGGGCGGCTGGCTCACTGTTATGATTCGCTACTTCCTCATCTTTGCCAACGTCGTAAGCCTGGCGACGGGCCTCATGTTCATTTTAAGTATTCATCGCATTCCTCCGACCATCCCGAGTGCGATTGTGGAAAACGCTAACAGCCTGTCAAAAGATCAAGTGATTTCCAACTTGGTATCAAGCAACGTCGCGGTCGATCACGCTTCAAATCTGCTTTGGATCTGCCTCGATTGGTGGATCGGAATTTCGGTGCTAAACCTTGTTGTCTGGATTGCCTCAGTGGTAAATAAGCGCTGACTTACTTAGACGTACCTGGCCGCCGCATTTTCCGCTTAGAGCGGCCTGGCTGGATTTTAAAACGCTGGCCTCGAAAGCGGAGGTAGTCACCCAGCTCGCGGGAAAATTCCTGCTGGAGCCGCGACGCGTATTGACGGGAAACACCGTGCTCGCGGGCGCACCAGCTCGCAGAGGGATACTTGCAGGGAAGCATTTGCGGGCAAACGCACAGTGTGACGAGATCAGAACGCAAAGCCCGCTGGGTGGCCCCAGCCCGCCCGCGCGTGATCCATTCTTGGAGGCGGGTGATGCCGAGACCTCCGATGGCAAAGGCCGTGCTTTGATCGCTCACGCCGCGCTCAAGGTTCGCTGCCGGATCGTCAAAGCAAACGTCCGCTGGAAGACGGCGCGGCGCAATCATGGCGCGGCTCCCTTGCGCACCGCTTGCCTTAACCGATGCGAGGCCAAGTTATGATTGATGAGCAGGTAGTCTTTGACTTCCTGTGGAACGAAGCGGACGGCTCCCCCCACTTTGACGAAGGGCAAGCCCTTTTTCCGTAAGTTAAACACGCTCTTTAGGCTGACATGGAGATACTGCGCGACCCTATCACTCGTCCATAAATCCGAGTCTGTATCGGTGGTTGGGGTTTTGATTTCTTCGGAAATCGAAGGATCGCCGGGAGTGCCAGAATTTGCAGGAGGGTTCATGGAGTGGATTCGGAGTCTGTGAACGAGCCCGGCGGATTCATTCCGGCCTTCTGGATTTCGGCGAAAGCAAATGGATGCCATTGGCCGGCGCACGG
Source organism: Methylacidiphilales bacterium (assembly GCA_026225555.1). Taxonomy (GTDB): domain Bacteria; phylum Verrucomicrobiota; class Verrucomicrobiia; order Methylacidiphilales; family UBA1321; genus JABDGH01. The sequence goes on along the minus strand of JAMFSY010000075.1, from coordinate 32,771 downwards.
CTGGTCCCCCTGCGGGCATTCTTTCGAGCCCAATGTCGCATCAGGGCTCTCGTCGCGTCATTCAGCCATTTTTCATTCTCGGACAACTTGAGCAACGTCCGGGTGGAAAAATATTTGTGTTCAGTGCTGTGGGGATTACCTAGTGGCTTGAGAAAGCCGAGCATGAGCAACGTCCTGATGGCGACAGGCTCGAAATTAAGCAGCGCGGCCGCACCCCGGATACTGACGCGACCGGGCAATCTTCGCAGGTTCAACAGAACCAGTGGATCGTAATCGTACAAGTGAGAGATGCGGGCGGAATATAGATTTTTCATGGCGTGCCTGGAGTAGATCACAGCCGGAGATGAAAATTCCATGACTACTAAAGACTACTTAGTAGTGCCCTTTTTGCCCCATCGTCACTAAATCGTAACATGCGCGAACGGTGCGTTCGTGGCATGGTGTCGGACTTACTTGTATTTTCCAGTCCAAGCGTTTTTACGGGAGAGTAGACGAGGACGGAACCGAGGGGCGTTGATTATTTGTAAGCCCTAAAATGGAGGTTTGCCGTGCCTGAATCTTATCTTAAAGGGATGGAAGAAATATCTGCGATTGATCCCGAGAGTGGTCCGGCGTTCGTCGAGGAATTGAAGAGAATTTCCCCTGACTTCGCGGAGTATTTTGTTGGATTCGCGTTTGGAAAAATCCATGCCCGGACCGTGCTTGAGCCAAAATTCAAAGAGCTGATTGCCATCGCGAGTCTCATTTCGATTGGAGACGGCAAATCGCATTTACGCCTTCGTATTCAGGCAGCCTGCCGAGCCGGTGCCACGAAGGAGGAAATAATCGAGGTCATCATTCAAAGCGTCGTATACGTGGGTTTCACGAAAGCGCTCATTGCGCTCCACATCGTCAAAGAGGTGGCCGATGAATGTACTGCTCGTCCACCGGCTGCGGAAGGATCTGCAAAACATTGACCGCTTCGGATCGCTGCCGAGAGGGAAGCGACCAACGACACGGAAGGGCCGGAAAAAGCGACTATGGCGGGGCGGGAGCGCAGCGGACGCAGGGGGCACCTGCGCTTACCTTTCTCTTCCTTTTCCTTCCCTCAACCGGCCCGGCGGCGCAGCGAGCGGCCCCCCGGTATCCCGAGGGGCCGCGAGCAAGCCGCGACGAAAGAAATCGGGGCCAGCCGGGGTCGTGCCAGCTTCGCTGGCGCGACCCTGGCGCGGGGTGCAGCCGTCGAAGCGGACGGCTTACGTTGCTTGCGGAAGGTGTCCTAAGAGGAAAGCGGCAAAATTAATCCCCAAAGAAACAGAACCCGAAGCAAAACCGGATTACCCAAGCCAAACCAGAAACTCTCTCTACGGATAAAATGGCCGGGAAATCCACGCAAGAATAGGCGCACGATTTGCCGGATCGAGAGAGGACATGGACTCCACAACGTCAAAAGTCCAACTACGGTCACGGGCATAGCCGGGATTCCAGACGGTAAGAACGAAGTAGGCGGCGTGACGCTCGCTGCTCGACCAACCGCGAATCATCTCGTGGAAATCGTCAGCATCAAAGCTCGCGGGGTTCCACCTGTGAAGTTTTGGCTTCAGGCACGGAAACGAACGGATGAGGGCAATAATATATTCAGATGGCGTCGGACTCATAATTTTGTGGGACGGTTGGAGGTGGCGGCGAGAGGCTTCGTGGGATGGGCGGCGCGAATCGCGCCGCCGAAACTTTTCTTCGTCCATTTGGCTTTGGCATTTTTGGTGGGTTTTTGAAGGTTTCGATCCTTCCAGTATTTGACAACGGCATCGCACGCCTGCGCCAACCACGCCGAATCTCGCTTGAGCTTATCGAGATCATTGGTAGCAAAGAACTTGCCCCCATTTTCAGGCGGTCTTCCAAGCGGCTTAAGCAGGCCCGCTGCCGTCAGCATTGGTATTTCGTGAGCGAGGAAACCAAGATGCCATGCGGCTTCTTCGGCGGTGAGCTTTCCGGGTTTGTCACGAAGATTGAGGAACTGTTGTCGCTCGGGATTCATGGATTTAAGGGCAAAAATTGGGGAAAATCGACCACCCCCATTCATACCTAATCCAAGGCAAAATGTTCTATGACTACTAAAGACTACTTAGTAGTTGTAACTAAACGGCTTTAATTGTGTTAATAAGCTTATATGTTGCCTCTTATCCCTAAGTCGGTCAAAATGGAGTCCGAGATTAGTGTAAGGCTTAAAACAACCGCCAACCTAATCGGTTACTCTGAAAACCAGTTCATCGTCGAGTCGGTGAAAGCGATGCTCGATGTAGCTGACGATAGTAGCAATGCCGTCCCTCGTGTCGTGGTGCTAATACGTTCCGCCCGCAGCCATGAGAAGGCCCCGACTCATTTCGGGGGATTATCGGCCCCCCAAACCCAGATTAGACGATGGTGGGGAACGTGATAGTTCACTCTCTTTCCCTCTAGGGTGACGGGAATTAGGCCGTTTTATTCGTCGGTCTGAGCGAACAGCTCGTTCCACGAACAGTCGAGGGCCTTTTTCAACCGCACAACGGTATTGACCGATGGATTTTTGCTTCCGGCTTCAATTTCTTGGATGAACCGGCGACTTAGATCGGCCTTTTCGGCCAATGTTTCCTGGGTCAATTTTGCAGAGGTGCGAAGGCGGCAAAGGTTTTGGCCAAAAACAACATGAGGTGCCCGCTTCACCCCACTTATCATGCCGTGCGAGTCAGAATTGAGAGCGAGCTGTAGCTCGCTTTTTCATTGAGTCCAATCCAGTCGAAGCTAAGTTTGGGTCGAAACTTGCTTTTTTATGGCTGCGTTGTAACACAAATCTTCGCAGTATCGGACACCAAGCGAAAAACTTAAGTCGTAAATCAAAGTTAACCAATATTATGACTGCAAACTTTTCTATCTCGGACCTTCCGGACAAATATGCGGCGAAGGTCCACGAAATCGCCGTCAGGAAGGGCATGACCGACGAGGAGGTAGTCGTTGAGTTGATGCACACCATCCTTGATTTGGCCGAGAATTATCAGGATGAAGAAGACTCATGTATCGCGCGCCGTCTGCGGGCCGCCCTAAGCGAAAAATTCGGGATTGGTTCGGATTAGATTCTCGCCGAATGGCTAAGCGCGGCTGGGATGGACAAAGGCCCGTTCTGCGCTGCACGAGCACAGTGCAGAATGGCGCGGCTTTCGCTCGTAATACTAGCCGACGGAAACGCCTGTTCCGATGCGGGCGACTGACGGTGGCGAAATCAATGCGGCTTTCGTCCGCAAAGCCTCCTCGACATACGCCACACTGTAATTGAGCGGCTGAACGTTTTTGATCCCCTCAATGATGCGGTCATGTAGGCCCGGTGTCGCGGAGATCCATTCCTTAACCAAAGGTGTAAGGCGAGTGGCGAGGTCGCGGATTTCATCGTGCTGAATCATCTTGCGGCACATGATCGTTTTAACCGCGTGCTCAGGATACTGCTTTACCATGCGCCGGTAGTGCTCTGTTTCTTGGGGATGCTCACTCATGTATTGAGCAAGCTTTGCTTCAACTACCGGATGCAATCTAAAGGTGGGCCGGAGTTGCATAATCGCCTTCGCTTGCCCAGCCTGATCGGAATTCGCCACGGTCATTGCGTTTTTATTAATCAGCGTGCCCTGAACATCCTTCTACGCTCGTCTCCGCCGCATCAGCCAACCAAGCGTCAGCGCCCCGGACAACAATAGCGACCATGTGCTTGGCTCGGGCACGACAGCAGGCGGGTCGATCTGCGTAGCATCGAGTCGAATATTGTCAAAGGCGGGCTGATAAGCGGTGCCCTGTTCCGGCAACGTCGCGAGCTGGAGGGTGAGATCGTCCCCGATAATCGATGCCGAAGCGGGGGTGCTGTAGCTGAGTGTGAAATCCTCGAATGATCCATTGGGCACGGTTCCGTTGGGCACGGTCTCGGTGGCAAATACGACGCCATTAGCCAACAAGCTGAATGCCACGTTGCCGGGTGCGCCGTACAAACTCGAATCGCTCTTGTTTTCGTTTCCAATGGCGACCGTCAAGGTGTATTCGGTCAGTGGCGTAATGGTTCCCAGCGACGCCGCAGAGGTGATCGTATCCGTAACGTTAGGCCAATCGTTGTTGATGGTCGCGTAGAACCTGCCGGTGGACGTACCCGGATTCGCATAATTGAGCGAAATCGTGGCTGTCCCGAATTGACTTCCCCCTTTCACATTGAAGACCCAGCCTGGGAGGATATTGAAATTGGTAGATGTCGCTACCTGAGAACTCGGCGTCTCGAACGAATAGTTGGGAATGGTTATCGGCGTCGCATCCGCTGCGAGCGCGCTGAGTATGAAAATCGCCAGCGTTGCCGCCGCTTTGGGTGGAGCGATGCTTACGAGACTGTAGATGTTTGATTTGAGATTCATAGGGTCGGTTGATTTCAAAGGATTGGGTGAATGGCTGGGGCAACAGGAAGACGCGCTTATTGGGCCACCACCTTGTACACTGGCGGCAACGTACTTCCTGAAACCTCCCGCCTGGCGTTCAGATAGGAATGCTGAGACCTGTTTTGGGAGCGGGCGGGGCGAATTCGATGTTCGCCTTCGCTCTGCCGATTCCTCGGATAAATTGCGCCGCACGCATGATCGGATTCGTCGTTTTGATCTTCGCAGCGACTTCCTGGGCCAAGGCGGGATTCTGATTCGCCCATTCCCTGGCTTGTGGTGCTTGCAGAGCGTTCCTTTCGGCCACGCGCTCATGCTTAAACATGCTGCGAAGCATCAGGCTGCGAATGGCCCTGTCGGGATGCTCTTTTACGAGCTTCGTGTAGTGATCGTTGATTTCGGGATTGTCCGCGATGAATTTATTCAAACGGGCGTCAATCTGGTCGTTGAAAATGAACCCCTCGGTTGTCATGCCCCGTATGGGTGGCATTCCGGGCATGGGGACGGCGGTCTGACTTTTTTCTTTGATAGCCATATTTTTTGGTAGTTGATGCTGATGAGTTTCTAAGAGGCGTTATTTCGTATTCGGGTTGGGATTAAGCAGGCACTTCGTCAAATTCCGCCGCGAACACATAAACATCCTGTTCGTCGGGAATCGGTGCCCCGACCAGGTTCCTCAACGCCATGTCAAACTGGCTGGCGATTTCATCGGGAGTGTATGACGCCAGAATGAAACGCATGAGGGTTTGAGCGTTGGGAGCCTGGCCAATCTCGGCCAGATGATCCGAGAGCTTTTGGGCTGCTTCGTAATAGGTCTTCGCCACGTCGTCGGGCAAAGGCACGGTGATATGTGTCATTTCTTTCCTTTCGTTTGGGTTGGGTCGGCAGGCGCGGAGGTGGAAGCGGGGGTGAGCGACCAAAATTGCCACCACGGTTTCTGGTCGGCGGGTTTCGGTACAACTGGTGGAGTCGGGTGACTTTGCGCAGCCAACACCTGTTGCAGTTTCGTTAGCTGCGCTTGAAGATCAGCTACCTGCTTTTGCAGGGCATCATTGGCCGAAGCGATCCCCTGAGTCTTCGCCACGTCATCCTGCAACTTTTTTAATTCATCGCTTAGTTTCTGATTCTGCTCGAAGGTCGCTTGGAGAAGCTGGTTCTGCTGCTGGACTTTCTGTTCCAGCTCGCCCGTCATGGCCGTCGTTTCTTTCGCCGGATTGGTCACGGCCACGGTGGGGCCAAGTGGCACGGCGCTGTCGTCGGTGGGATTGAGATTCCAGCTCGGCGGCTGTTCCGCGCGGTAGAGGACATGCGCCTCGTGCATCACGGACGGGTCGTTTGGGTCTTCGTAACGGCCTGTTGGATAAGCGCTCTCCCGCGTCCGATCTCGATGGCAAACAGAAATAGTTGCTCATCCAGTTCTCTTTTGATTTGCGTAATCGCGGCCTTCTTTCTGGCGCAGGCAAGAAGATCTTCGATCCATTGGCGAATGGGATTCATGAGTGGGTTCCTTGATGTGAGGGTGGGGGCAGAGGTTTGGGTTTGGTGAAACGGGACGGCGGCAAATAGGCGCGCTTGTAACGCCGTTCACAGTGTTTGATGACGGCGACATGTTTCGGCAGTGAGCGCAGAATGTGCGGTTTTATGAGGTGTTCGTCCTGTTCGCTCCAGCTCACCGTGCTTTTGCCGCCGGAACGTCCCCACGTCCTTTTTTTGATCGTCCGCTTGCCGATGGAGTCGGCCAGCATTTCGGAAGCGAGCTTATCGGCTGCGGTGAAATAGATTTTATTGCCGAGATTGAGGAGAAACACGTCGGCCTTTTCCCGCGTACCCATCGGCGGGATATAAGAGGTGGGCGATTGAGTGGAATTGATCGTGGTGGCGCGTGCGCCGCGAATTTTATCGACCACGTTGTAGTCGGAGATGCCGTCTTCGCTAACGAGGACGGTTTCCTGGGCCTCGTCCAAGACGAGAACGATTAAGTTCCGCCCTTCCCGGACGGCGGCGGGCAAGTCGTACCGGCGCAAGGCGTGCAGGTAGAACAAAATCTTTAACAACAGGCCGACGTATTTCTTTTCCGTCTGGTATTTCTGCGGAATCTTCACCGTCACCAAGCGGCCAAGGTCGAGTTCCTTAATGTCGAAGGTCGGGTCAACGGGGCTGAAAACCTGTGCGATGTCGGGCGCGGTATAGGGCTGCAAATAATTGAAAACCGTCGAAATAATGCCGCTTTTCTGTTCGGGCGGTTGCAAGTCAAACTCACGGAAATAGTCCTGTAAATAACCGACCTTTGATTTGCTTAACTTATTCACCGCCGATTTCTTTTCGCCCCATACGACCTGGTCAGTCACAACCCGGAAACAGTTCTCGATGGTCACGGGTTCATGAAGGGCCGCGAGGGTCGCCATCGCGCTTTGGATGGCAACTTGAGCGGCATTCTTAAAGAATGCCTGTCCACCCTTCTGACCCGCTGCCGTGGCGACATCGACCAGAATCTTTGCATAGGTCGAATGTGGGATGCTGGCGTCTGCCAGCATGTTGATGGTGTAAACAGGCGTCCAAGCAAGGAGTGCCACGAGTGGGTCATCCACGGGGACCTTCTGTTTCTGAAGGAGCGACAGCAAATCCTCCGGCAACTTCGCTGGATCGCCAAGTTCGGTAGCGGTTTTCATGGTGCAATGAGTTTCCGCGCTTTGTCGAATTGGTTTTGCATGTAGGCGTGGAACCGCACGCACCGCGATTGATCTAGAATGTGCAATTTCTCGCTGAAGCGACCGTTACCTACGGTGAGGTTCAGCATCTGCAATCGGTTTTTGGTGATCTCGGAGAGACAGGGCACCTCGACTTCGATTGCGCCAAAGTCACGAAGGCGCTTTCGGGTGTCGGACTCGTCGAACATTTTCAATTCGGTCGAGTCACGATAATTTTTGACGACCAGCCAACTGACCCTCTTGCCGTAGTCGTCGAGGACATCGGCTGCCTGGGAAATGGCGTCCCGGTCATCGACGGCAATGACCACAAAAACTAGATCAAACTCCAGTGCCTTCTGGAGGTCGGTCAGCCGGCTGTCCTTGATGTATTCCAAGAGCTTCGAGCCGCCTGTGGCGCGGTTGTCCACGAGCACCGTATCGACAGTCTCCAGTGCGCTCACCAGTCGATCCAGAACGGCCAGCTTGTGAGCATCGACATCGGTGTGGATAAATTCGGCTTCGGGAACGAGGCGCTTGAAAGTGCTATTGGCATGATCCAAATCGAAGGTCTTGAGTTTTACCTTGGCGTCCATCAGGTAGTCATAAAGCAGGGTTGCCACGAAACTCTTGCCGATGCCGCCCCGGTCTTGGGGAGAAAGAATGAGTCGTTTGGTGCTCATGAGATTTACAGCCTTTCGCGGGCAATCTTGGGGCCGGGCTTGCTCGTGTCGGAAGTCGTGGAGGAACGATGGGCATCCGTAGGGCCCGTCATATCGCCCAAGTCGAGTGAGGCAGGCTTCGGTCCTGTCCCGCCCTCGGTTTCTCTCCGCTTTCGGTCGATGTCCGTGCGGAGTCGCTTTACCTCTTGGAGATGGGTTCGGCAGAATTTTCTGACCGTTGCCTCGGACACCTTTACCCCGTTATTATTTAAAATGGAGGTGATCGTCTCGTAAGTGGCGTACTTCGCTCGCAGAGTAAGAATCGAGTTCTTGAACGGATTCAGAATGACGTGCTGAATCGGGTTGTGCTGATAATCGCTCGCAAGACCGTCGAGATGAGTGGCGATTTCGGTATCTGATGGAGGAGATGGTTTATTGGACATGCCAATCTTAGACCATATCCGGGGCCTTTGTCGCCATGACTACTTAGTAGTCTTTAGTAGTCATCAAACTTTCTGCGGTTTCAGCGGCTATCACAAACTCGAAGCGAGATAATTAAAATGCCCGAATGTTAGTCCGTTACTTTTCCGGTTGGTGCAGCTTCGCTTCGACCCGACGGTAAGTTTCCTCCAGCTTTTCAAGAACGCCTGGCTGCGCTGCCAGCCGAGCATGAATGTCGGCATCGTAAGCAGCCTCCGCATCTGCCCACAGCTTGGCGTGATGTGGACTGCTGAGATGGTAACGATCTGGATTTTCCGAAGCCAGCTTCAGTACGAAACATAAAATGCCATCGCGACGATGATCTGCCATTAATGGAATCACTTTTTTCGTCAATTCTTGCACAGTGATTTTACCGCCATTGTATAAGTCGAGAACGTCCTGCAATGAAACGGCTTTATTTTCTTTGGATGTCGTGTTGTCCATCCAGCTTTTGAACCACGTTTGGCTCCTCATTCGCCAGAACTACTAAGTAGTTTTTAGTAGTCTAAGAATGAGGAAACACTTTTCTGGCTTCAGGCATATTCAGATTGTTACACTTCCCATGACGGCTTTCGGCAATTTTCGGTAAAAGTAATGCACAATCTTTTAATCGCGAAAATACTGCTGCGATAGACAGTGTGATACTAATCGAAAAATATTTTTAAAATGTTATTCCCGATGTGCATCAGTGGCCGGGCCTAAGCTCGCTTAGGGGTGGCGTGTCCCTCCCAAAATATCTGCAACCCTCGTTTTCCTGAGCTACTTTTGTGCGCGCGTAGTCCAAAGAACTACTAAGTAGTCTTAGACCGTTTCTCCTCCAAATGAGAAAATAGGGGCATGGTTCGATTCGATGATCCGTGTCACTCCATTGAGGGTGCGTTGAATTATTTTTCCGAGCACATGGGAAAAGGGGATTACCTGACTCAAGGTGGCCAGTTGCAAATGGTCTGGGTTGGCCAAGGTGCAGAAAAATTGGGCCTACATGGTGAAGTCCAGGTTGAACACTTCGCCCGACTCTGTGCCGGGAAGCATCCTGAAACGGGCGAGAAATTGACTGTGCGTGAAAAAGCGAATCGCCGGGTTTGCTATTTCGCCCAAATTTCAGCGCCCAAGGACGTATCCGTTGCCCTCCTCGTGGGTGGAGACAAGCGCATCGAACAATGGTGGCAGGAGTCGGTGCAGGAGACTTTGCGGGAAATCGAAGCCATTGTTGAAACGCGGGTCCGGGGTGGCAGAAAACAGGAGGATCGTGTGACTGGCAACATGGTGGCGGCGGTCGTTACTCACGATGCCAGCCGCAGTCTCGACCCTCAGCTTCATACCCATCTTTGCGTGATGAATGTCACCTATGACCTGATGGAGAAGCGATGGAAGGGGGTTCAGCCGTTCAATTTTTATCGCTACCAGAGCTACTTTCGTGAGGTCAGTTACAACAAGCTGGCTCAGCGGATGAAGGGAGGCGGGTACGAGTTGGAGCCTTCGCGGACGATGGGATTCGACATCAAGGGGTTTCCTGAGTCGGTTCGGAAGCAATTCAGCAAACGTCGGGATGAGATTCTGGAGAAAGCGGCCAGAGTGGGGGCCACCAGTCAGGACAGCTTGCAGGCCATCGCGTCCAATACACGGGCCGCGAAACAGCACGTATCCGCGGCTGAATTACGTTCGGCCTGGCGGGAGGAATGCGGAGATGACCTTGACCACATCGAGCGGGTTATTCGGAATTCCAAGGCGCGTTCTCCCGGCGTCGTGGCCCCGGCGTACCATGAGGCGATGGACTATGCCCAAGAACATCTCTTTGAACGCCGATCGGTCGTCAATGAGCGTGTCCTGCTGCGGGAGGCGCTGGTTGCGGGTCGTGGGGTGGTGGAACTGAATCAGCTTCGGAACGAGTTGGAGCGCCGGGTTGTCGAAGGCACATTGATTCGTCACGAGGATGAGATTACCTCCCGTGATACTCTCGCGATGGAAGCCGAGTTCATCCATTGGGCGCGATCCGATTGGGACAAGTATGCCCGGATGGGAGATGAACGGGCCATCAGTTGGCCTTTGAAAGGAGATCATCGGGAAGCTGTGAGAAAACTTTTGCGGTGTCGGAACCGGGTTGTCGTGCTTCAAGGTGACGCCGGTACGGGCAAAACCACGTCCCTGAAGGAGGTCCTCAAGGGTATCGAAGCCAGTGGCGGGGCGATCTTTGCCTGCGCCCCCAGCTCGAAGGCCACCGCCGAATTGCGGGAGGAATTGACACCCGAAGCCGAAACAATCCAGTACCTTCTGGTCAATCGGCAACTCCAACAAAAGATTGCCCACCGGACAATAATTGTGGATGAAGCAGGCCTCCTGTCTGTCCGACAAATGCGTGACTTGTGTCGTTTGGCCAAAGCGAATCACAACCGCCTCATCCTGGTGGGCGACATCAAGCAACATCGTTCGGTCGAGGCCGGCGACGCGCTGCGTGCCATCCAGAAATACTGTGAGGTCGAGACGGTACGGCTGACCAAGATCATGCGGCAGAAAGACCCGGCCTATCGGAAGGTCGTCGAATTTCTTGCGGCCAAGAAACCATACGATGCGTTCATTCAACTTGAAAAATTGGGCGAAGTCCATGAAGCCAAGAATGCTTCATCTCTTTTTGAGCGGGCGGCGCAGGACTATCTCCAGACCATAACCAGCGGTAAAAGCTGCCTTGCCATTGCGCCGGTCTGGTCGGAAATTGAAGGATTCACCGATGTCGTCCGGGATAAACTGAGAGCCAAGGGCCTTGTTTCGGGCGACGACCGGGAGGTCGAGGTGACTTCCTCCTTTGGGTGGACGGAAGCCCAGCGTAAACGGGTTGAGAATTACAAACCGGGATATGTGCTCCAGTTTCATCGCGAGACAACGGCTTTCAACAAAGACGAGGCTGTCAGAATGGTCGAGGTGCAGGGTGACCGCCTAGTGGTTGAACGCGAGAATGGCGACAGATGGACCTTCGATCCGAAACGCATTCACAGCTTCGACGTGGGCGAAGCCCGGAAGATCGCCGTCGCGTCAGGCGAGAAATTGCTGATTCAGGGCAATCTGAAAGCCGAAAAAATCAAAAACGGCGATATTGTGGAGGTGAAGGATTTTGTCCCGGACGGCTCCATCCGGCTCAAAGATGGTCGCTCTTTACCGAGGTCCTTTCGGCAATACACCCACGGATACGCAACGACTTCCCATGCCGCCCAAGGCAAAACGGTGGATCGCGGTATTTTGATATTGGGCGAAGCGGGCATCCGTGCCGCAGACCTTCAGCAAGCCTACGTGAGCAATTCGCGTTTTCGGCAACGACAGACGATTTATACGACCAACCTGAAGGCGGCAAAAAATGCGATGGCCACCGATGATGAACGGAAGCTAGCCCATGAACTTCACGAGAAGCGTGTCCGCCAATGGCGCGTCATCGAGGGGCTGGTGGCCGAAGGCGAGGCGTGGCGGGCCGAGCGCCAGCGGGTCATCGCGGCGACTCAAGCACAAAAGCCTACGATGAAACCGGGGGGAATGCGCTATGCCGCTTGACGAGAAACCATCCCAAGCTGAGCCGGAAATTGCTGTTCAGGGAGATGAATGGGATGGGCCTTGGGGTTCCATCTCCTCGGTTGTCCAGTCCATTGATACTCTGTGTATCCAGATTGAAAGGGAGGCTGGGAAACCCCGTATTTATTACTATCCTTATCGCACAATCGGAAAATGGAACTGGAGCATGGGCCTGCCCGAAACGCTGGAAATTCAGGTGGGCGGCATCCAACTCACAATTTCAGGAACCGGCCTGCGTCGGTTAGCCGATGCTTTGAATCAAGGTCAACTCCGTCTAGTGCAACTGAATCAGCCGCCTTCGTTGACTGGTGAAATTTGCATCCGGGCCATCCTCATCGACGACCCGAAAATCTGAAATACGCGGCTGCGATCCAATCGCTATAAACCAGTGAAGAGGTCGTCCCAGCTCGTCTTAAAAATCTTGTGTAGGTCGATCAGGAGGGGAATCGAAGGGGCGCTTTCGCCCGATTCCACTCGCTGGAAGTGCCGCAATGAGATTCCTAAACGTTCGGCCATCTGAGCCTGGCTAAGACCGACAGAGTCTCGCAACCTAGCTAGGTTTTTGCCGAGCTTGGCATTTGCGGCGGCTGAAGAGCGCTGATACGTCACATGCCACGAATAGCGTGAAGATTAAACTCCTGAAACGACAGTAGGTGTCGCGACATCTAATGTCGTAAATACTCTTGCACTCTGAAAATAATTAATGTATGCCCGTGAAATGACCGACTTAGTAAAGCAGGTGACGACGATACTCCACTACGTCATCTCCATTCAAAGTCGGGAGTTTCTTATTGCCATCACTTCTGACGCTATTTCCTCCTGGGACGATCATTCGGCGCACTTGTCTTCGTCCCGCGAGACAAGCGATGCGAGTGCCGACTTTAGAGTCTCGGTTCCTCTACCCGAGAATATATTGTTGAAAGCCGAACGTATGCGGCTCGAACCGAAGAGGGGGGAATATAAAAAGATGAACCCGAAGGAGGTTCGGAGCGTAGCGACCGGGGTCCGAGACATGGATCTGCTGCTTGAAGAATTATTTTGGCTGAAGGTGAATCACCAGTTGAAGCAACCGCTCCCCAAACCACGGACATGAAATTAATACCCGCGCAGAAGCTCGTCCCAAGTGGTGCTCAAAGCACGCTTCATTTTGCAGAGCGTCCGAAAAGTCGGGCTTCTATTACCTGCCTCCAACATTTGATAATATTTGAGGCTAATTCCCATTCTCTCCGCTGCCTTTTCCTGAGTGAAACCTCTCTGCTGGCGAATTTTCACTAAGTTCCTTCCAGCAGCCTTAAACGGATTTACGGGATGAGACACGCCAATAGAATCAGCACTCTCTTACGATGGGAGAACCAACGGCGCGTTGGTAATCGCTTGACATGGATCAAAGGGCTGGTACGCACGCCTGTGCAGTTAGCCCGGTTTTGAGGTTCCACAATGAACTACCGATTGTTGAAAAATCCAAAGAACTCAACGGCACGCCCAACGTCAGCCCGTCATCATCTCGTCAGCGTGCTTGTAGGAGAGATTTTGGCAAATACGTCGAAGGATGCTTTCCCCATTGAGAGCGAGCATCAACTTTGCCGACGCTTTGGCATTAGCCGTGTTACGGTGCGGCTGGCTTTGACCGATTTGGAAAATCGAGGGCTGATATATCGCGTGCATGGTAAGGGCACCTTCGCGCACGGCCGTTCTACACGGGTTCATCGGCACGTCGGGGTTCTAATCAAGTCGCCGCTAACGAGAGAAAACAGGCCCCTTGCCGAAATACTTCGCGGGGTGCAATCCATCATGACCCCATTGAGGTCCACGGTTATACTAATCGGTCTACCTCCAGAGGAATGGAGACCCGAGCTCGCAATCGCCTTGACTGGCGTAATTGTGCTTCCCGACAATGTTACCACCAGCGACCTCGACAATCTTAACCGACGGAAGTTGCCACACCTTATCGTAGGAGATACTGACTTGCCCGGTCCTCGCATTGCCTTGGATCACGATAAAGCGGTCGGCTCCAAAGCGTCAGAGACATTGAACTCCGAGGAACTTTACTTTAGGCGAGGGCAGTTTGCTGCGACCGAGCTAATCCGAGCATTCTTGACCGGCGAGATCCCCGACGCGGATTGGGGTGCGGCGATGGATGTCGCTTCAATGGATCAATTTCTTGAGGCCCTTGCTCCAAAGCCTTTCAACGGTCGCTAGCTCCTCCGCTGCGATACTTGGCTCACCGATGAAGACTGCTTCCAAATTCCCGTCGCGACGCGGTCAAGCAATGGCGTCAGATCTCGCGAAAAAGACGTTCCCAAGACGCTCGCAGTGCCTTCCGCAGCTTGACCAGAAGTGTGAGCGACGGAACGTTGCTTCCAGCCTCAATCTTTTGCAGGTAGCGGGCTGTAATGTCCAACTCCTCCGCGAGGGACTCCTGACTGCGCTTCCGAAGCTTACGCAGGCGCGTGATGTTGTAACCCAGGCGTTGGGCATGGACGGGCAACGATCTTGTTCGGCGGGAAGATGGCATCTCACATGGGATAGCCATTGCATGGCGATTGAAACACGCCCCTTTAGAACCGTCCTATTAGGACGTGTTCTCTCGCACTATTTACGCTCTCTGCGTAATTGCAGCGAGAATGTAACAGGCCGTTAATCACATTTCAGATGACCGTGCTAATCTAAATGTGTTAATCAGCAGCGCTGCAAATAAATTTATATAAAAAATTCCTCTTAATTCCATTTGATCGCCGTCGATTTTAATACACGTTCTCATGAAAACTAAAACTCCTACCGTAGCGCGGCATATATCGTGGCCGATGCTGAGCGTGGCTGTGCTGCTTGTTGCGGCTGGAATTTATATTTGGCTTCCTCACCGCACTCAGGTGATTGAAAGTCATTCGGTTCTTCAAAGTGGTTTAAAGATGGATGCGAGTATTACCCTAGAATCGCCCTGGGGTTGGACAGCGCCCTCGCGAATCGCTGATATGAACGTTCGTATCAATGGTAAAGACGTTCCCGTAAATAAAAGGGCGTTTCACGGATTAGGGCCATTTAGCTCCGGAACGAATCCGATCATTGGGGAAAAAGGAGGGTTTCCTGAGATTGTCCTGCATGGATCGCCGGGCAACCCACTTACCGAGGCCGATTGGTACTTCCAGAATTATAGCTTCTCGGAACTTCGCATTGTGAGAAATCATCTGGAAGAGGCAACTTACTATGCCGATCCCCATCCTGTGATTTTAGCATCGACAGCTATTTCTATTTCACAATCGGGCATTCCTCTTGTCGAGCCAACTCCCACAAACAACAAGAGCGAGCCGAATAAGAAATGATCGTTATGAACTTCCAATCCTTTTTCGCTCGTTTTTGTTCGGTGCTTTTTGCCATAGGATGCCTCTTTGAGTTTGGGAATTTCGTGGGCGCGAACAATCTATATGCGCAGGTAGATCTGGAGGGTTACAGCAATAAGGCATCTAGCGGTCAACTCTACTTCGATGTTCAACAGTCGGCTGTGACGTGGGGGCAGAACCTTGGCGTTGGCTTGGCTGTAGCTAACTTCGGCAACGTCAATGCGGGTCCTTTTATCGTCACCGTCTATATATCCAAAACCCGTAACTTTGTATCAAATAACCCTTCCGTATGTTATGCGATTGGCTCCGTTACTTTTAGCCAAGGATTGGGGTCCTTGACCGCAAATGGTACAGGGAATCCGAACGGCACGCATGGATATGCGAATTTCACGCTTCCAACCTCGAACCCGTTTGGGGATGGAAGCACGAGCTTTTTTGTGGGAATGGTTGTTAATCCCGATCACGAGGTGACCGAGAGCAATTATACCAATGACGCTAATCTCGGCTCGGGAATTGACTCGGGTGCCAGTGCTATTGCGATCACCGCGCCGGAACCAACGATACAACTCTCTGGGAGTACCTTAGCCTTCGGTAACGTCGCGGTTGACGGGTCGGGCGGGGCGGTTGGGAGTCAGACTGTAACTATAAGCAACAGCGGCGCGTTGCCGCTGACCATCAACAGTATTTCGACCTCTGGTGTGCCGTTTCAGATTTCCAGC
Source organism: Methylacidiphilales bacterium (assembly GCA_026225555.1). Classification (GTDB taxonomy): domain Bacteria; phylum Verrucomicrobiota; class Verrucomicrobiia; order Methylacidiphilales; family UBA1321; genus JABDGH01. Next base: position 16,918 of record JAMFSY010000075.1, on the reverse strand, counting down.
GTGGTTAGCAACATTCAGAACCTTACTTTGCCCGGTCCCGTTCCTACGTCTTCCCTTGGGACATTTGCATTTCCGATACAGATTAACGGCAACGAGAGTTGGGCAATCAACGTGACGTACGATCCGACCACAGTGGCTACTCACTCTGGTAGCCTGACCATCAATAGTAATGATCCCGTCCACGGGACGAGTACCGTTACCCTGGGCGGAACGGGGATAGCTGTACCTCATCTTTCCCTTCTTGATCCGTTTGCCCCTACCAACGATCTCCTCGCGGATTATGGGAGCGTAGTCAACGATGGAACTGGCGGCGCTAGTTCTACGCAAACCTTCACATTGACCAATACCGGGAGCGGGCCACTTACGATCAGTCAGAATGGAATAAGTCTCACCAGCACGCAGAGCGGTGTCTGGACTCTTGTATCCATTACGAATAGCGCCAACTTCGCTAACTCAAGTTTTGAATATCCTGCCGTGGGTGTGGGCAATTCTTTGTTACAGCCCACGGCTAGCACATGGACTTTCGCCGGTAAGGCATTTATTCAGTCCAACGGCAGTTCCCTCGGTGCTGCCAATGCTCCAGATGGTACCCAAACTGCGATGCTCCAAGGTTTGCCGGGCAACACGCTTGGTTCAATTTCGCAAGCCGTCAACTTCCCCGTGGCAACGACTGCCACCGTTTCATTTCAGGCCGCGCAGCGCACCGGCTTTCCCGCCCAGCCTATCAAAATCACCGTCGATGGTACTCAGGTTGGGGGACTCATCACTCCCTCTTCCACTACCTTTCAGACTTACACGACTGCCAGTTTCAGTGTGACTGCTGGAAGTCATTCTATTCAGCTATCAGCAACCGATAATTCCGCAGAAAAGGACTCGTTTGTTGATTCCGTTAGTCTGACCAGCACCACCCAAGGTACGGTGAGCTTAGCTTCTGGTTCAAAGACCATCGCCGCAAATGGAGCCGAGACGTGGAATGTGGTCGTGAAGTTTGACCCCATCGCAAACACCAGCTACCTGACGTCCTTGCAGGTGCTATCGAATGATCCCAATTTGCCGACCGCCATCTGCACGCTCAAGGGACAGGGCGTTATCCCGATGACCCTCCAAGTCGCTAGTTCTGTGAACGGCCAAAATGACAGCAATCCGTTAATAATGAACTTCGGTTCCCTCCATGCTACCGGAGTTCAAAAACTGACCGGAACCGTACTTCTGACCAATACGGGCCAGCAACCGCTCGCCATCAGCGGCCTGACCCTTGGCAGTACCACCAACTTCCAAATCACGAGTATAACAAGCAACACTCAGCCAACAGCGAATCTTACGAGCGGAGGCACCATCGCTCCAAGTGGCGCTGAGACGTGGACGATCAATTTGCTCTACCAACCCACGGTATCCGGGAACGACAATACCACCCTAACCATCTTGAGCAATGATCCTACGCATGGCACACAGCCAATTGCACTTAACGCGACTGGCCTGAATCAGCCTGGAATCTTGGTTACTACGCCCCACGGCGGCACGACGCTCCCCTTCGGCCCGGTCCTGAACGATGGTTCCGGCCACCACGTCGGCACACAGAGTTTCACCGTTCAGAACATCGGGCTGCAATCTCTCGCGATTCCGGCAAATGGAATCCATCTGGTAAGCGCCCCTGGCTATGCAGTTCAGAGCATTGTTTCCTCCACGCAGCCCGGCATCAATCTCTCAAGCGTTACGAGTGGCGGCGGATCTATCGCAGCAAATCAGACAGAAACTTGGACAGTTACCGTGGCTCTTGATCCCACCACGAACGCCTCCTATCCCGGAAGCTTGGTTGTCCAAGATAGCAACGATCCAGTCACGTCGAGCGTAACGGAGACATTGAGCGGTTCTGGCACCGTTCCCTCTCTTACCCTCAATCCGCAAACGGGTGGCTTACCGACCCTTTATGTTCAAGTCGGTCAAGTTTACAACATCGCCTGGACAGGGGTAGATACTGCCGATACTGCGCCAAGCGCCACGTTGACGTTTTCAACGGCTCCGACGAACTCCCTTCCTGCAAGTGGTCTGACGACGATTGCCTCGATACCATTCTCGACCACAACGACGAGCTACGCATGGCGGCCAACCCAGGCTCAGGTCAACCAGGAGTTCTACATTTATGGGAGTTTACTGGATACCGGCGTCAGTGCGAACAGCTTCTCCACTCAAAAAATCCATGTTGAGGCGGCTGGCTCGTTTAATTTGCTCTCGTCGCTTCTTACCACCAGCACCAGCTACGCCTACCAGTACATCTACAACGGGAAAGTTTACGCAGGGACGACCACTCTTCAGCCGGGCCAGAATGTTATCACGATCACAACGCCATTAGCTGGCGGTGGGAATGCGTCCCACCAAATCACAGTTACGCAGACTCCCTCACTTTTAGCCACTCAAGGATACACGTATGACGAACTGAATCGCATTAAGACTTACACCAACGGTAACGGCATCACGACGACGTACACCTACGACCTTTCGGGAAATCTATTGCAAACTTCGGCAGCCAACGGAAACGTCCTCACGTATTCCTACGATTCGTTGAACCGGAAAACCTCAATGACGGATAGCACCGGGACCACGTTCTACGATTACGATGACCTCGATCGTGTCACCGCCATAACCTACTCCACGGACGCGGTAAAAGGTAATTCCGATGACTTGGTGATGGGTTATCAGTACGACACCGCAAACCGGATCACTGATATTACGTATCCCGGCGGTGAACACATCCAGTACACGTGGGACAATGCGGGCCGCATTTTAACCTGCAATGACCTCACAACCTCTCAAAACAGCACTTACGTCTATTATCCGACGACGGGACTTTTGAATACCCTCACGCGAGCTGACGGAGTTGTAACCACGTATGGCTACGATGGGATGGGACGCCTGAATGACATAAAGCACAAAAAGGGCTCCACTTTACTTGCAGAATACTCCTATACGCTAAATTCTTTGGGCAATGCCACCGCCGTACTCACGACCTTCTCTGACGGGTCGCAAAAACAGGAACAATATACCTATGACGGGCTCAACCATCTAACTCAAGTCATCTACGGTAGCACCGCAACGGCGGGGCCGAATGATAAAACGTTAATTTATACATATGATTCTGTAGGCAACCGCTTGACTCAAACGACAAAGCTGAATGGAGCGGTTACTCAAACCCTCACGTATGCCTATGGAAGCGAAAACAGATTGCTTAGCGTTACAGACCAAAACAAGGTTCAACTTAATAGCTATGTCTATGATGCCGCAGGCAACCGGGTTCAGAAGGTTACGCCAAGCGGAAACACTTACTATAGCTACGATGAACGGAACTTGTTAACTAGCGTCGTCACGCCATCCGACTACATCCTCTACGCGTATAACTGCCTTGGGCAACGAGTGAGCAAAACAATCGACGGTGTGACTACCAGCTACATCGTTGATCCAAGTCAGAACGTCTTCCAGACGGTTCAAGAACGTAGCGGGGGAGCTATTACGACAAGTCACGTTTACGGGATAGATCGCTTACAGAGTAATCCAGCAGCTGGAACTTCTCAGTTCTACCTTCCTGATCGCATAGGTTCAGTAAGGCTGGTTACTGATCCTACTGGCAATATCACCGCCAATTCTAACTTTGATGCTTTTGGCGTAAAACAATAAGATGGGTCTATGAACAACTTCCCTGATCCAACAGACCTCAAGAAACGCGATTTCTCCCTGGCGGTGCTTGCCGCAAAGCCGTCTTTTATCGATTGGATTAATCAGCGCATTGAGGAGGGGATGCCGCAGAGGCAGCATTTATATCAGGCAGAGGATGACGTGGTGGCCTTCATTCCCAACCGAGATCTTTTCGCTGGCTATTCGTCAAAGCCTACTTACGGGTCTTATGACGAGTTCTTGGCTGAATTGAAGCCAAGGCTTTTGCGAATGGAGTTGGCTCGCTTTGGATTGACTGAGGCTCAGTTCGGGCAATCCGAATCAGAACGAACGCTCTGTGAATTTTTCGAACTTTCCTTCAGGGATACGGTAGTAGGCATTTCCGAGCAATTGGCTGGGACCTTGGAGCACCTTGAGACGGTCAATCTTTCCCGACGAGATTTCTCCCTAGCGTTAATGACGCCTAAATTGCCGTTTCTTGAGTGGCTTGATCAATATTCAAAGGTGGCGTTTAACGGAAAGTTTAAGCCGGCGCAGCTTTATCCCATCGAATATCGCGGCGTAATAGTAGTGCCGAAAAAGGCACAATTCACTGATTCGGCATCATTCATCAGTTTTTTGGATCGATTGAAACCAAGCTTAATCTCTATGGAGTTGACAAAATTGGGGCGGAATAGCCGCCGCGAATTTGAGTATCCTGACACCAAAGAGACGTTTGACGCTTTCTTTGACTTACAGGTACGGGATTCGATTCTATTTATGTCGGATTTGTTGAAGTAGTACATCTCAGCTCTCTAATTCTATGTGCATACCCAAAGGTCTATTTTTCAAAATCAAATATGTTTTGATCATGTTTGCCGTTCTGTTCCCGATGATTTTTGGGCCTGTTCTTCACGCCTCGGATTCTTACAGCTATACGGGTGAAGATTCGGAGTCGGCTGACAATTTGAATTATAACCGAGCGAGATACTACGACCCGGAGACGGGCACTTTTCTCTGCAAAGACCCGCTCGGTATTCAGGGCGGCGTCAACGCATACCTATATGCAAGCAGTAATCCTATCAATGGACTCGACCCGTTAGGATTGGATACAATTGGCGAACACTATTTAGGCTTGCCCGAGTCGTGGCGGAAAACGATGTTGGGAGGCGCATACATTACATTTGGCGCGAGTATAACAGTTGCGACTTTGGGCGCAGGATGGCAATTAGGAGCGGCTGCCACTACTGCCGGTGGCGGAACGTTGGCGGGTACGGTTTTGATTGGTGCCCCGACAGTTGCCACTCAAGTAATTGGCGATCCTGCGCTGGCGTCGATTGGGGTATTGGGTGTGGGCGGAATTTCGCTGGCTTCCGGTACTCCGCTGGCTCCTGTTGTAGACGGTTTTACAGCTCCTCAAGGGTTTTCCGGCGTGTACGACACGACGACTGGTGCAATTGGATTGAGTCCTAGCGTGTACGTCGAACCTGGGGCTACCGTGCCGGAGGGGTTCGTCAATGCCAGAGGTGGTCACTTAGACGTAAGCGACGCCTTGGGGGGCGATCCAGACAATCAAGTAGGTTTTGCGGTTGTACTACAAGAGGATGGAACTGCGAATGTTACTTGGACGTCAAGGACGCTCAATTCTTCGTATCCCGATGCCCAGGTTCCAGTTGAGTTTCAGCAACCAATTCTTGATACCGTTCAGGATCAAACCGGCCTTACAATCAACGGGGCGACGCCGTTTAGTGACCCGCTTACGCAAGCCTTCGATTTAACAGCGGCTGGGGCTCTCGGTAATTTGGCGGTAGGGGGTGTCCTTATCGACAAGGCCGCAACGCTGGTCGGCACGAGTCTATCGGACATAAAAGGGGCCACCTTTGATCCCGTGAGTAAGCAAATTGTCTTTTTGGGGTCCAATAACGTAAATGCAACTACCGCGATCAACATGGATTACTTTTACACGGCGGTACAGGCAGTTTATGGCTCCGCTCAGCCGCCATTTGTCACTCTTGACCCGCCAGCTACGCCGTATACTCAGTGGACGAATTTTTCGAGTCCTAGCAGCGGAACAACTTGGCTAACTGGCCAAACGGGGGGCTTTATTCTCCGCTACAACCCACTTTGGGACGGTCAAGACGTTACCACGAACAATACGCCCGCAAGCGTTGCTATACGTGTTCGAGCATCTTGGAGTGGCACACAATACGACTTCACACTCAATTTTGCGGCTCAAGAGTTAAACGGTCAAGGGGTCGGTCTCACGATTGTTTCTGGTGGCCGTTATGCCGTAAATCTGGTCTACACAGGAACCGTTGACAACGCAGGGAACCTCCCACAAGGAATCCAATTTTACTCGGCGCCGTTCACCTCGGGGAATCTTTGGGGATCACTCCAGTTAACGTCTACCAGCCAAGATAGCTACTGGCCAGTCGAGTTGACCAACAACACGGGGCAGTCATTTATCGTAAATTCCATCAGTGTCATCCCTGCCAAGCAGCATCGGGAGTACGGCGGACGGATCGACGGCACAAAATTGGGCTGGGTGATGTACGAAGCGGACAGAGTTATGAAATGTCTCAGTGTCGGAAAGGATAACCTAACCGGCGCAATCTATAGCAGTAAGACCATCGGCTCAGGCGTGGGAGGGTCCAATGCCGTTCCTGGATACCAGAATCTTCTTGAAATCTCGCAGGCGAATAGCGACCCCGGCGGCAATGTCCGCATGTGGTTTGAACCAAATGATATGACGTTGCAACGGTACGTCGATCCTACGTCTGGTCAGGCCACTGTGGTCTTTCAGAGTTCCACCGTGGAACTCTTGACCGAGTCCTACCTCCAAGGATTACCCCAAGATCCGGCGGCACAAACGTTCGCAACGTTTTTCACGAACCCTACAAACTACAGTAAGTTCGCGGCGATGACGTTTCCGGTAGAAGACCCGACTGATCCGACCGGCCAAAATATCATTCAGGCACCGATATTTGCTCTTTTGCAACAGGCGATGCAGGCCGTCACCCTGGCTCGATTTTTTCGAGACAATAATATCCCGTTGGATAAATGGTGGCTCAACAGTTACCAACCGCCCACCGCGTATTCCCTAAAGAGCACTCCCACGGCGATAACGCAGTCCACAACCGGACAGCCTTTCTTCCTGATTTACGGCGGCGTCCAAATTCAAAAGACGAACAGCTACGTTCCTTCGACGACGGCTCAGGCGATAGGTCAAGCCGTTACGTCTGCGCGCCCGGCTGATCCGACGAGCTCGCCCGATCTTCAGATGCAATCATGGAGCGCTGGAACAAGTCAGGGAACTGTGAACGCAGTCGCCACCTCCACTGCAACGGATACGCAGGACGGTAACGTTTCGCTCGCCGAGCCTGACGTATTTTTTATCAGTCCGGGGGCACTACCGCTGACACTAACTCGCTATTACCAAAGTAGCTGGCTCGGCACCTCAAATTTGGGGCCGGGTTGGCGCGACACCCGGTACACGCTTCAATTTTCCAATCCGTCTTGGTACGACCAAACGCACCTTATGAAAGATGGTTCGGGCCATGCAATCGCAACGGATTCGGCAAGCGATACTCGCCTTCGAACTGGCACGATTCGGCTTCTTGATCTCAAGACGGGAGCCCTGCTGGACTTTCAGTCCTCCTTGGGCCTGTCTTACGCAACCGATAGCCTAGGCAATCCTTTTATCTCGATCACCGGCCTGACTGCCAGCGACGTTCCAACATTCACCGCTGGCCAGAATCAGACGGGCGCGACGATCACCCAAACGACCGACGCAAATAAGTCATACGTTGTGACGTACCCGGATGGCTCGTGGATGGAATTCGATAATAACGGCAATCTTCTCCAAACCACGGACCGGCACAATTACACTCAGATCTACGCGTACGACGCATCGGGACGGCTCTCAACAATCACTGACTCTGCAAGCCAAGTTTTAACGCTTAGTTACAATGCTACGACGTCGTTGCTCCAATCGGTTACGGGGCCAAACGTAAGCGGACCGAATAACCAGGGAGTGACGTACAGCTATGATACCAACGGGCGGCTGACCCAGGTTGTTCACAATCCCAGCAATGTTGTGATCGATCAATACACGTACAACGGCGAAAATCAGTTGGTTGACGTGACCAGGGCGAACGGGGTCAAGCCGGTTACTACGACCGCTGACACAAAGGGACGTTCCATGGGGAGAAAGGATTCCCGAGGAAACTCAACGACATGGAGTTATTCGGCGAAGGCAGCAAACGGTTCACGCGTCACTGATTCGTTTGACCCGAATTCGGGCCTTGGCACATGGGAGAAGGGAACGGATTCGAGTGGCCGAGCGACATACGTCAAAGATTCCCTCAATAATTTTACAATGCTTGGCTATAACGGAACTTCTCCGCTTCCCAACAGCATACAACCGCCCCTACCAAGCGATGTCCAATCGGCACCTTCGAGCCGACCGCCGATTTCGATCACCCGCAATTCGATTGGGCTGCCAACCAAAATTAGCGATCCGGCCTCACCAAGTGCTCAACCGCTTACGGTCGGATACACCACTGCGAACCTTCCGACTCACATGACGGACGCCGCAAATCGGGCAGTGGACATCGCGTACACTCCTTCCAATAATCCACAGCGCTTTCGACGCTACCACAACGGTAATCCAGTCGATACAACCATCGGTTATCAGAATGAATTTGTGCACACGGTTGCTGACCCGATGGGCCATACCTGGACCTATGATCGTGACAATCTCGGCAGACTAACCGGAATCACCGATCCCACGGGTGTGCACATCACCTATGAGTATGACAATATGGGCCGTCTGTGGAAGGAACATGATCCCCGTCTGAGTTCTGCCATCGTACACGGTTATGATGCTCTTAATCGGCCAATTAGCCTTACAACGCCTGCTGGCTCAACGAGCTACTCCTATGACCCGGTTACCACTAATCTTACTAGCTCGACGAACACCACAACGGACGGACAAGTCACCGAGGTTCAATACGGCTATAATAACCCAACCGGAGACGTGACAAGTACCACGACGACCTATCAATTACCTGCGTCGGCGGGTGGCGGTACACAGAGTGTCACCTCAAACTATTCGTACACTGCTTATGGTGATCTGCAAACCGTTACTCCTCCCGGCGCTCAACCCATCAACTACAGCTACAACTCGCTGGGTCAGTTGTTGGGCAATTCCGAAACGAACTCCGGCTTAACCACGGGTCCACTGATCGTTGCCGCGAATGCAACGTCTAGCGTTTGGACCAATCAGAATAGTCAGTCGTTCACCTGGGGACCGCCAACCAGCTCTGTCCCGGTTACTGGTTACAACTATGCAGAAGACGCCTCGACCGCGATGTCGGTCAACAGCACGGGCCTGACGCTAAGTTGGAATAGTATTTCCGACGGCCAACACCTCTTCAACGTCCGCGCGGTTGACTCGGGCGGACATTGGAGCCCGCAGACCACGTTTAACCTCTGGATAGACACCACTCCACCCGTAATTTCCCTATGATTACATCGACCACTCCAATACCCTCCGGCCCGTCCGTCGTCGGCATCTCTGCTAACGTCAGTGATGCCCTCAGCGGTCTCGGCTCCAACAAACCTCAGCTACAGTGGTGCATCAGTTCCGATGCGTCGCGAAACTGGAGCGCGCCGGTTCCCATGTCTGTCGGGGGCGGAAGTCAATGGACGGTTGCGATTCCAGAGAACGGTGCACAACAATCAGGTGATACGTTCTATTACCAGGTCACTGCACAAGATGTCGCGGGAAACACCGCCACTGTGGGTAGTTCCGCGGCAATGACGTACTCAGGGGGTGGGCTTGGGGCCAACATACCGTTCGGAGCTGGACTTTTCGCCGCTATGGTACTGATATTTTTGATGATCCGATATGTGCCCAAAAAGTGGCCCTCGCCTTCCAGCGCAAGTATGGCAAAGTGAGAATTGTCTATGGCGCGTAGGCGAATCAAGCGGCTAAAGCAGCAAAGCGAAATATGGCTACATTTTCGCTTTTACAAGGATCGCTTACTGATTTGGTACGCTAGCAAAGCTCCCGTTTTCGCCTGTATATTGAAGTTTATCGCCTATTTGATCTTGCTTTACGCCATCTCCCTCACATCGATTTATCAGGCAATCCTCTCAAAATCGATGGTTTTGGATGCACAGTTCGCTGGTTTCATTTTGCGGGGCCTCGGAGAACAAAGCCACGTTTCCGGCCCGGCCCTCTGGCTTGGCAAAGATTGTATCATCACGGTTCTTCCAGCTTGCACGGCCCTAGAATTTTCGTGGTTTCTTATCGCGGCGATCCTCGCCTTTCCTGCGAAATGGGGGCAAAGATTCCTCGGCGTGATTACTGGAGTCTCTGTTACACTGTTTTTGAATGTAGTGCGTGTAGTATCTCTCTACGTCGTGGGAGTCCACTGGACAGCGTTCTTGACCGTCGTGCACGAAGAGGTATGGGGGATCGTTTTGAACATTTCCACGTTTGTTCTCATGGTCGGATGGATCATGTGGGCGAGACGGAGCCCGGAGCTTAACTCTCATGTTCCCGCGTAATCCATTTCTTCGCTTTCTCATCTTCTTTCTGCCGCTTTATGTCGGCCTTTGGCTCTTGCCGCATCTTGGTATTAGTGACGCTTACGGTTCCTATTTTCGGAGTTTTGGCGCACTTTTCTACGGAAACAATGACGAGCGGGAGCTGACCTTCCAACCCTTGGACGATCCTAGCCATTTCGGCTTCACCCGCATTGAGATCGCGAATCGCGCTCTTCTAAATAGTGACGAATCCGGGGAGGTAAGACATCTCGACTTTGACACGATGGCATTAGGATGCGGACCAACTGCTTTGCTGATAGCTTTAATCGTAGCTACACCGATACCGTGGAGCCGGAAGCGATGGACTTTGCTTTGGGGACTTCTCTGGCAGCACGTTTTTATTATTCTGGCTTTGGGCTTTCTCATCTGGAATGAATCGAGCGAAATTGGATTGGTGATACTAACGCCATTTTGGAAACACCTGGCCGTCAGCTTTAAGGATGTCCTTGTTTCTCACATCAGCCTTACAATCCCTGTAATAATTTGGGTTCTAGTGACTTTTCGACAGGAAGATTGGAAGTTGGCAAGTATAGGACGAGCCACTAGCTTGCAGAGGAGCCCAGCCTGACTTCGAATAGCGGACACAAACCGAAGCGCCACTGAGCCCGTCAGGAAAATCTTTCGTAAGTTCGGCACACGTATGGACACCGCAATAATCCAAAAAAAAGCCTTCAGCGGGCTTATAACTGCGGCAGTACTCATTGCGGGGGGCGTGTTCTTGGGCCTGCAAATGGGAACGATCTATCGCGCGTTCGGCCTTGTTCTATCGGTGCTTGGAGCTATCGGACTAATATTTGCCCTTCTCAGTGTCATAGGAGTCCACGACGCCCTTGTTTTGAACCAAACCGGATTATCCGTGAGGTGGTTAGGTAGAAGTCCCGCTCATTGGAAAATTAGCTGGGGTGATGTAAGTGAATTCTCGGTCGCGGAGACCCAATCGCCAAACGTTCCCACCACGGCGCTCCCTGTTGGCAGGCGAACGACAAGGTTAGTGGGCATTACGTTTACGCCGACAAAACTGTCCAAATTAACGCCCGAACAACAAAAACGGATGACGCATTTTAGAAAACACTTAGCGTGTGATGAGATTCTACCCGGTGGCTTCGGAATGAGCGTTGACTCATTGGTGCAGCTCCTCATTGAGTGGAAATCCAAGTTTTCGACAAACGAATCCTCCTAACCTTGGTTACTTCCTTCACCGTTCGTAGATTCACGAGTTTGAGGGTTTCGTTAAGCCGCTAGCTTAAGTTCGGAATCTTCCTTTTTGGCGTCATCGCTTGCGGCCTTCACGTTAAACCAAGCCTTTGCCGCCTCCGGTGTGACCAACTCCCGGTAATTGCTGAAGATTACCTCCGGCGAATTGCCCGCCTCCAAAGCCACCCGCGCGGTATCGTGTAAGATGGCCAGCCGGTACGAGATGAACGAGTGCCGCAGCCCGTTCTTGGCCCAGGTAAAGCTTTCGCATAAGGCTGCCGCAGCGATTTGTGGACGTTTATGCAGGCATACAGGGCCAGCGGTTTGCTTGCACGGCTCCAGCCAAAGCCGAAGATTGTCCGAGATCGGGACCAAGCGCCGCTGCCGGGTCTTTGCTTTGTTGGCGTCCACCGTGATGAAACCGCGATCAAGGTCGATTTCTTTCCAGTCGAGCCGCTGCAATTCGGCTGTCCGTAGGCCAGCGAAAGCACCCAAAGCGAGGAAGGGCCGTAAGGTCTTATCAGCCTTCGATAGCAACGAAGCGATATTCTCCGGCTTAAAGATGGAGACGGCTGATTTCGTCTCCTTGTACCGCACCATCGCGGGAAAGGGACTTGCACCTTTGACTAGATAACCGCGCCCCTCAGCCCAATTGCCACAAGCCACGAGGATAATTCGTAGTCCGTTTTTGGTTTTGGCGCTGAAGGGAAGGTCGCCGAGCCATGCGTCCAGTTCCGCCGTTTTCAGATCAGGCAAGGTTTTGCCGGGAAATTCCTTGGCCAAATCGCCGACCGTTTTACGGCACTGACTGATGTAATGATCCGAAAGCCCGGATTGCTGGCGCGATTTTGCGAATTGCTCCGCAGTCTCCGCCAACGTCAGCCTCGGTACGTCTGCGCGGTTATGCCGTAGAAAGAATTCCACCGCTTCCCGCAGGGAGATTTTACCAAGTTTCCCAACCGCTTGCGCATGTTCCTCAACGGCCACATGCAGGGCATAACCTGGAGCGAGAGCCTTCCGAGCCGCCACGAGGCTTTCAAGGTCGGGCGTTAGTAGAGAATCAACCGCTTGTGTGTCCAGTGTCAACCCACGCAGGATCTGATCGGCTACGCGCTTCGCCTTTGATTTGTTCCTGAAGTTTTTCTGGATGCGCTTTCCCGCCGTATAAAATGCGAGTTGGTACATCGTCTTACCGCGATTTACTGACTGATAGAGTTTGACTGTCTGCGTTCCATTTGAGATTTCTGTCGCCATATACTGTATGGCGGGATGTCACCTAATCTGCTTTTGTTATGTTTCCGTTATTCAAGAACCCGCTACTCACCTAAGTAACTGTTATTTCAACATTCTTGCTTCGGTCTATGACCGCACGCGCATCGAGCGCGGTCCCGGCGAAAAGCTCCTCCTGCAAGAGAAGATCAAACAAGGTGAAGTTCTTTTCGAGAAGGGCGCGCGCCAAACCATTGCACGTATCGTCGGGAACACCGTTCAATTTGACAGTGGCCTCCAACTCCGAACCAGCGATGGCCGGTTTCGGCAGGGCGATTGCCTGACCGATTACAAGGCGCAAGGCATCAAAGGCGCCCAGGTGCGCGGAATCGAAGACAATGGCTCAGCGATGGCGATGGCCAACAAGGAAGCGTTCCACGTCAAAGGCACGCGCCATGTGCAAAACCTGATTTTGCATGTCGAAAACAAGAGCCTTTATGTGGAGGCGATCCAGCGGAGCAACGTCAAGTTTTCCGCGCTGGAACTGGAACGGATACCCGTATCCCTCGCTCCTGTCGTCGTTTCTCCGCTTGCCGTGGATAAGGGAAGACTGCTGATGCAAATGCGCTCTTGGGGCCGGGAGTTCCTGCCCCGAGTGCCAGCTCAAAAACGGGCGGAACAGGTTCGCCAACATCTTTCCCGTTATGAAGCCCAGCGGCCTGGCATTGAGAAAACCGCTACCGAAAGGGTCACTCCTGGAGCCAAAGAAACGATGACGGAAAAGGTGACACCTACCCCGCAGGAAATACCTCGGCAGACGCCGAAGCAGGGGTTGTCACTTTCCGTAGAGGAAATGGCAAAACGACTCCGACAGACGCAGCGTGAGGCGCAAAAGCAAAAGCCCGCTCCTGCGGTTAAACCGAAACAATCCATCTTCCAGGACAACCCCGTGCATCGGCCTCGGCAGGGCCGGGGTATCGGCATCTAAATTCTAACTAAGACGCTCATGCTTTCGTTGAAGGACGGTTATCCCTACGGCTCAGAATCCACCCGGATGGTTCAAGGCATCCTGTTCTGGATGCCCTCACGCCGACGGTTCATCCCCTATTCGTGGCTCATTTGTTCCGAGATAAATGAAAGCGAAACGGAAATGCATTTCCACTATACCCATGCGCTCGTGACGGTGACCGGCACCCACCTGGGCTACATCCACGAAATGGTGGTGCGCTATGAGCTTTATGCTTTGCGGGAAATGACGCCGCTCGCCTCGGCCAAAGCCAATGAACCGACTGTGAGGCGGATCGAAATCACGGAGAAAGCCTCGGATTAATTCACGGCTTGAATTCCCGTTTTTCGGTCATGACATCGGCATCGCGTAAAATTTGTTCGAGCGTGACATCCCACTGTTCAGCGAGAGTCAGCCGGACGATCGTATCAAGGATGGGGCCTCCGCGCTGACGCAGCGTGCCATCAATGTTTTTCATCACCATCGCCTCGATAGCGCCACTTGCCCTGCGGCGTGACTTGGCATGCGAGATTGCCCGAAAATCGACGACGATGGGCGGTGAAACAAGGGCCTTCCTGGAGTCGTCCATGGCCTGAAGGCAATCCCGCAAACAGGCTGTCACGAGCGCATTGGGCGAAATCCGCAACCATGCGGCCTTTTCTTTGATCCGTTTGGGAAGCTCGTCTATTCCCTCGCTAATCTTGAGATGGAGATGCTTGGAAGGCGGCTCCTTTTTGAGTTGGGCCTGAAATTCCGCCAGCCGCTGTCTCGATTCCTTGGCCCGTTTGGCCCGGTCTTTCTCGGCCAACTCTTGAAGGAGGGCGTCAATTTCCTTTTTCTTTTCAGGTTGTGGCCAAATTTCGTTTTCCCTCCCGATGGCACGGTAATAACGCTCCACGATGTCCAGCGGCTCATCGCGATGATGCGGCAAATTCATCAATTTCAGGCATTGCCAAACACACGTCGTCGCAAAAGAGCTTGGAAACCGCTCTCCCATTTCCGCGCATTTTTTGAGAATAGGCAGCGTTAGCTCAGGCGGGGTTTTGATGCTGAGTTGCATAAGAGGAAAAGTGGCTGGAAAATTGACGTTTGACAATAGCGGCTTAAATAGCTACTAGTAGCTTATGCTCAGTTGCCACCCGCATCAACCTTTTTCTTCGCTCTACCTGCTCTTACCCACCCGTCGGCAAATGAGAGTAGTAGGGAACATTGCCTGCGCCGCATGGTGTCAAAATAATTCGATCAAGGAATATCAAGGAATATACGAACTCATCAAGGACTGTACGGGTTTATCAAGGATCGAAAATGGTGAGAAAGAACATCGGGTTACAACGTGAGCAGTAACAGTAAAACCAAATCCTGAAATGTCCGCTCAACTCTAACCCAAGCTCATTCTTCAATACTTTATGAATCCTCTCGAAAGCACCAGCATTCCCGGCGATCCACCGACTGCCGGGGAAGTGATAAACATTTAACAAAACGCTGACGAGGTGCCCGCGAGCGTGGACATAGCGTTTCTCCATCAGGTAGGAGCGGCTTTCTCCGGCAAGCATTCGGCGTACATTTTCCAGATCGGCTTTCAGATCGTCGGCGTGGGTGATGTCCTGGAAGGTGCGGGTGAGCAACTCGGCTTCGGAGTAACCGATCATATCGCAGAGTGCCCGGTTGACTTTGAACTACCGACCTTCGAGTGATACCAGAGCCATGCCGATGGGCGCATACTCAAACGCGCCGGAGAAGCGCTCCTCGCTTTCGCGCAATTCCGTTTCCGTTCGTTTGTGTTCGACGATCTCGATCTGGAGGACTTCGTTGGCCTGAAGCAATCCGCGTGTGCGTTCAGACACCATCTCCTCCAAGTCCTCAATTTTTCGCCTGGACTGCTGGCTCAACCACCATTTCTCGGTCAGAGCGTGCGCCAACTGTAACGCTTCCACTGTATCGAAGGGCTTTTTGAGAACGACCATTCGGTCGTCATTGCCGATTTTTTCAAACATCTCCTCCCATGAATAATCGGAATAGGCCGTGCAGATCACAATTTGGATTTCCGGGTCGATCTCCCAAATTTTTAGGGTTGTTTCCACTCCGTCAATTCCGGGAGGCATTCGCACGTCGACAAAAGCCATGGCGTAGGGATGTCCGTCTTCAAGGGCCTTTTTTACCAGCAGCACTCCTTCCTGTCCTTGATAGGACGAATCGAGTTCAAATTCGGCTTGCCGAACTTTGACCGCATCCACGGAACTGCCAAATAGTTCCGTTTCCGTAACGTCTAACGCAGCATGGGTCGCTCCGCTTGGAGAAAGAATCTTTTCAAAATCTTCGTGAATCGCACGATTATCGTCGATGACCAGAATGCGCCGATTTTTATCAGGATTTATCCTGTTCAAGAAACTTCCCATGCGCGCATCCGTTGTCAAAATTTGAAGACGATCTTGCCGTAGACTTCGGGGCCAACGTAGGCCTGATCGCCGAATTGGCCCGGAGCCTCCACGTGATTGGCGTCGAGAAGATTTTGCCCCACCACGGAGAATTCCCAATTCGGAGTCGGTTTCCATCCAACACGGACATCGGCCACGAAGTAGCCGTTCGCCCCAGCGATCTTATCGACAAATCGACCGCCAACATCAATCGAGATATGATTGGGAAGATCGAAAGAGTTGCGCAGAGAGAACTGATCGGTGGGGCCGTTCGCCTCCGCAGGAGGGACAAGAGTGGTAAAGCCGACGGGAACACCGGAGTTATCCGCATGGGAATTGAGGAAGCTGTAGCTGCCGGTTAATTTCCACCAAGGCTGGACTTGGGCGGTGAAGGATGGTTCCACGCCGTAGGTCTGTGCCTTTCTGAACTGTTCATAAGCGGGAAAAAAAGAACCAGGCGGAGTGAACTCTTCAATCAAGTTATCGTAGTCATTATAGAAGCAACTGATGTCGAAAGAGAGTTCGTCGATTGGCTGAACTCGATACCCAAATTCATAGGCCTTAAGCACTTCCGATTTCAGATTTGGGTTGCCAGTAATGTCGCCTGTAGCATCGAAATCCACGATGTCAGGCTCCCGGACTGCCCGAGAAGCCGACGCCCAGACGGAATTTTTGCTGTCGATCTTCCAAAGCAACCGGACGGAAGGTTGGACTTCGAACCCGGTATAATCGTTATGATCCAATTTTGACCCCATGGTCAAGGTCAGCACATCATCGATCAAGTGAAGATCGGTCTGAGCAAACGCGCTGAAGGTTTGATCGCTACGGCCAGGTC
>JAMFSY010000074.1 GCA_026225555.1 Methylacidiphilales bacterium | reverse complement strand
GGAGGAGTCGTATCGGCGCAGAGCGCGCGGTCGGTACCGATGAAAAGCGTGAGCGCCGCGATGAGCGCATACTGACAAACTTTGATTTTCATGAGAGGAGAAATGGCATCGCGCATGCCATTTTCGCCATTAAGCCACACGTCGCTTATAGCCAACTCGTTGCATCAGCCGAGGCCCCTTGCGAGGTATCGCGTTATGCAAAGTAAAGTCAAATGACCTATGCCTGATGCACGGCGAGCCCGCCCACGAAATTTCGAGGAAGGACTTGAAAAAAAAGTTCCGGTCGCTTTAATCGGCCTTTACTCCGAAGGCCCATAAGTTCCGCTATTTGCCATCGCTAAAATTTTCACAATCTTGTCCTTGCCTAATTTGACTTTCAAGCAATGATGTCGGCCCCCCTAAATTTGTAATGTAAGATGATTTTCCCTCCCGTATTTGCTGAAACAGCCACTCAAACGATGACCGCCAAACCGGTTGATCTTTTTTCCATTGGCGGATTTCCGATCAACAACTCGATGATCGCGGAGGCATTGGCCTGCATCGTCATCATTGCCGTGGTCCAGACGGCCATGCGCGCGCCCCAGTTGGTGCCGTCGGGCATGCAAAATTTCGTCGAATGGCTGGTGGAATTGCTCAGCAACTTCCTGGAGAATCTTTGCGGCAGGGTCACCATGCAGCGCGGTTTCTGGTATTTCGGTGGTCTCTTCGTTTTCGTCCTGTTCGAGAATATTTTGGCCCTCCTCCCCGGTTTCGGCACGATTGGCTACGGCCACGGCACGAATATTTGGAACTTTGAGGTCACCCAGCCTTTCCTTCGCGGGGCGAATGCGAACGTGAACGTGACGGCGGCCTACTCAGCCATCTTCTTCTTCATGTTCTTTTATTGGTGTATCCGCCAGAGCGGCGTCGGCGGTTCGTTCAACCACGTCTTCGGCTCGAAGGTGAAGTTCTCCAATCCGATTGCCAACTGGCTTTTCATTATCATCTTCTTCGTGGTCGGATGGATCGACGTCTTTTCCATTCTGCTCATCCGCCCCATCGCTTTCACGTTCCGTCTTTTCGGCAATATCTTCGGCGGAGAATTCCTCCTCGATTCGATGTATAAAATGGCGCCGAATTTTGCCTTTCTTATCCTGGTGCCGTTCTACTTCTATGAACTGCTCGTGGCCTTTGTGCAGGCCTTCGTGATTTTTGCGCTGACCGCCGCTTTCACCGGCATGATCACCAATACGGGAGACCATTCTCCGGACACGGAAAAGGCCCACTAAAAATTTTGGCGCCCGCCGCCTGGTGCGGTGCCGAAAATCAAACAGAATCGACAATAAAAACTAAGGAAAATATGATGAACATCTTGGCAGATTTATCGGGAAACACGGCAGCTATCGAAGTCGGCTTGGCCGCCGGCGGCGCGGCTATCGGCATCGGCGCAGTGGGCGCGGGCGCTTCACAGGCGGTCGGACGCAACCCTGGCGCGATGGGCATCATTCTCGGCGCCGCTCTTATCTTCGTTGGTATCTCCGAGGGAACCTTCATTCTCGTCGCCTTCGTTTTGGCTGGAAAATAAATCACCGCATCGCCGCTCGTGGTCTCCACCGGCGGCGGGTCTTCAATCATGCTTAACTTCAATCTGCCCCTGGCCGACCTGGACGCCATCAAAGGAAACTTTGAGGCTGTTGGCTTGCAAACGGGCTTTACGCTGCAGCAGTTCATCGCCCAGTGTATCGCCGTCACCGTTCTCTTCCTCGTCCTGAACAAGTTCGCCTGGAAGCCGGTCCGCACCATCCTCGAGCAGCGCCGCAACGCCATCGAGCAGGCCATGGCCAATGCCAATCGCATCAAGAAAGAGCTGGCCGATGCGGAAGCCACCCGTCTCAGCATTATCCAAAAAGCGAACGAACAGGCCAATGCCCTCATCGCCGATGCCGAAAAAGCAGCAGCCGTGCGAGGCGAACAGCGCACGCAGGAAGCCACCCGCCAGGCCGAGGACATCATCAAGAAGGCGCATGAAGCCGCCGTGCTGGACCGGGATCGCCTCCTCGCCGAACTCAAGCGTCAGGTCGGCGCGCTGGTCATCCAGACCACCGAAAAGGTCGCCGGCAAGGTCCTGAGCGCCGAAGATCAGACCCGCCTGAACGACGAGACCGTCCGCCAGCTCAGCGCCGCCAACAACTAGAATACCACGCCGTCGTCATGAAAATAGACAGCCACGCCCGCCAAAGCGCCAAGAAGTTCCTTCGCGCGTGCCTGCGCCCCGACGGCTCGCTCGATGAGCAGAGCGTCCGCGAGATCATCCAGCTTCTCGTCACGGAAAAGCCCCGCAACTACCTCGCCATCCTCCACCGCCTGCGCAAGCTCCTCGAGCTCGCCACGGAGGAACGGGCTGTCCGCGTGGAAAGCGCCACCCCTCTGGCCGACAACGGCGCCAGCATCTTCGCCGATCTCGAAAAGCGTTTCGGCGCGGCTTCCAGCACCGTTTACGAGGTTAACCCCAACCTCCTTGGCGGCCTTCTTATTCGTCGCGGCAGCAACATCTGGGATGGCTCGCTCAGCAGCCGCCTTGAACGCCTTCAACAAGCCCTTTCCTGAACTTAAAACGACCGATTTTCCCGCCTTCCCTCCGTTAATTCCGTAACCTTCCTCCAATCTCATGAGCACCCTCCTCGAAGAAATCAAATCCCAGATCGTCTCCCTTAAAACGGACGTCGCTCAATCCAACATCGGCACTGTCCGCGAAATCTCCGACGGCGTCGCCAAGATCGAAGGCCTCTCCGGCGCGGCCCTCAACGAAATGCTTGAGTTCCCCGGCGGCGTCATCGGCCTCGCCCTGAATCTTGAGGAAACGGAAGTCGGCGCGATCATCCTGGGCGCGTTCGAAGGCATCAAGGAAGGCGACCAGGTCCGCACCACCGGCAAGCTCCTCCAGGTTCCCGTCGGCAAGGCGCTGCTCGGTCGCGTGGTCGACTCCCTCGGCAAGCCGATTGACGGCAAGGGCGACATCAAGAACGAGATCTTCTACCCCGTCGAAAAGCTGGCCCCCGGCATCATCGCCCGCAAATCGGTCACGCAGCCCATCCAGACCGGCATCACCGCCATCGACGCGATGATCCCCATTGGCCGCGGCCAACGCGAATTGATCATCGGTGATCGCGCCACCGGCAAGACCACGATTGCCATCGACGCCATCATCAACCAGGCCCGCATCAATCGCGAGAACGAGGGCAAGGAAGGCTTCCGCCCGCTCTACAGCATCTACGTCGCCATCGGCCAGAAGAACGCCAACGTCGCCCGCGTCATCGAGACGCTGAACAAGACCGGCGCCCTACCCTACACCATCGTCGTCTCCGCCACCGCCTCCGATTCCGCCACCAGCCAGTACCTCGCGCCCTTCGCCGGTTGCGCCATGGGCGAATGGTTCATGGATAACGGCATGGATGCGCTCATTATTTACGACGATCTCTCCAAGCACGCCGTCGCTTATCGCCAGGTCTCGCTCATCCTCAAGCGCCCCTCCGGCCGCGAAGCCTATCCCGGCGACGTCTTCTATCTCCACTCCCGCCTGCTGGAACGCGCCGCGCGCCTTGGCGAGAAATATGGCAACGGCTCGCTCACCGCGCTGCCGATCATCGAGACCCAGGCGGGCGACGTCTCGGCCTACATCCCAACGAACGTCATCTCCATCACCGATGGTCAGATCTATCTGGAAACCGATCTCTTCTATCAGGGCATTCGCCCCGCCATCTCGGTCGGTCTCTCCGTCTCGCGCGTCGGCAGCGCCGCGCAGATCAAGGCCATGAAGCAGGTCGCCGGCAAGATCAAGGGTGACTTGGCCCAGTACCGCGAGCTCGCGGCCTTCGCCCAGTTCGGCTCCGATCTCGATGCCAATACCCGCGCCAAGCTGGACCGCGGCGTGCGCGTCGTCGAAGTCTTCAACCAGAAGAATTATCATCCCGTCCCGATCGAGCTTCAGGCAATCATCCTCTGGGCCGTCCAGAACAACTTCTTCGACAAGATTCCCGTGGAGAAGGTGAAGGACTTCCAGACCAAGCTCTCCGAATTCCTGACCACGCGTCAGGAAAAGCTCGTCGGCCAGCTCCGCGACAAGGGTGCCTTCGACGACACGATCACGGCGGAACTCAAGAAGGTCGTTGGTCAATTCGCCGAAACCTACGCCTAATAAAATGGGGAAAGGACCCAGGTAAAGCAGCTAGCGTCCGTTCCGACCTTTCCCCTTTTTCTCACTCTTTCTCCATCTTTTAACTTTCCTCCATGGCCAATCTTCGTGACATCCGCCGACGCATCAAGTCGGTCAAGAACACTTCCCAGATCACCAAAGCCATGCAGATGGTCGCCGCCACCAAAATGCGCCGCGCCCAGCAGGTCGCCATTTCCCTGCGCCCGTATGCCAGCAAGCTCGACGACATCGCGGGCCATCTTTATGCCAACATGGGCAAGGACGAGATCAGCCATCCCCTCCTCCAGAAGCGCAACAAAAGCGGCAAGACCGCAGTGGTCGTCATCACGTCGGAAAAAGGCCTCTGCGGCCCGCTCAACACCAATTTGCTCCGCGACGTCATCAAGGCCGACGACAGCAGCAAGGTCTATATCAGCGTCGGCAAAAAAGGCCGCCAAGTCCTGGCCCGGCTGAAGAAAAACCTGCTCGCCGATTTCGAATTAAAGGACACGCCCAGCTTTAGCGACAGCAAGACGATCAGCCGCTTCGTGCTTCAAAAATTCGAAGAAGGCCAGTTCGACGCGGTTGAAATTTACTACAACCGCTTCGTCAACACCCTCACCCAGGTGCCGACCCGCTACCCGCTCGTTCCCATCGGCGCGGGCGTCCTTGAGGTCGCCAAGGCCCTCGGCGAAGCCGAGCGGAGTGAAGCCCTTGCGACCTCGAATAAAGGCCCCATCTTCCACAATTTCGAACCCGATGCCGACGTCCTGCTCGGAAAATTGCTTCCCTATTACGTCCATCTCGAGCTTTACGAAAAGATCCTCGAATCCCGCGCCTCCGAACACAGCGCCCGAATGGTCGCGATGAAAAACGCCACGGACAACGCCAAGCAGCTCGTCAAGGATCTGACCCTCGAATACAACAAGGCGCGCCAGGCCTCCATCACCAACGAGATTCTCGAAATCTCCTCGGCGGCGGCCATGATGGCGAAGTGAAAGTTCAGACCCCTTTCCGCGTCTAAATCGTATGAAACCTTTCCCACTTTCGTTTTCCGCCCTGGCCGCGGCCGCCCTTCTGGCGCTGCCCGCCCTCGCGCGGGCCGATGTGCGCCCCGATTTCGAAGAGGACGCGAAACCCATCCTGAAGTCTCAACCCCAACTCCTGCACTACGTTCACGAGAATTTCGACGTGAAGGAAACCGGCTACTCGAAGCTGCCGGGAGACGACGATCATCGTCCCGCTCCTCCCTACATCTTCCGCGCCCGTCATCACGGCGCCAGTGGCCCCTACAATATCACGCTGCTCATCCAGCCTGGCCCTCCCGGCCATATTCTCTTCGTCAAGCCCGATGCCCCCGGAACCAGCCCCGGCGCACCGATGGCCGGCCAGCCGCCGATGCCTCCCCCCGGACCGGGACCTCAGCCCCAGCAGAACGCTCCCACCGCGAACACGCCTCCTCCGGGACTTGAACCCGCCAATAATTCCCAAGCCGCACCTCCAACGACGCCTCCGGCTGGTGGCCCGACGGCAGACACGCCTTCCGGTCCCATCAAACTCGACGCCGGTTCCAACGCCAATGGCACGCCCACCCTCGCCCCGCCACCCGATCCCGCGCCGACGCACTAAACATCCCTTTAAAATAGTCCACTTAAGAAGAATATAACCTATGGTCGCCACTGCTACACCCTCCACCAAAGTCGGCAAAATCGTTCAAGTCATCGGCCCCGTCGTCGATGTTGAATTCGCCGACGGCCACGTCCCTGAACTCTACAACGCGCTGACCGTCGACTACACGCTCGGCGACAAGCCCGCCCGGCTGACCCTGGAAGTGCAGCAGCACCTCGGCGAAGGCTGGGTCCGCGCCATCGCCATGTCGCTCGCGGAAGGCCTCAAGCGCGGCAACGAAGTGCGCGATACCGGCGCGCCCATCTCCGTTCCGGTCGGCGAAGGCGTCCTCGGCCGCATCTTCAACGTCCTCGGCGAACCCACCGACGAGCGCGGGCCCGTCACCTTCACCAAGCGTTATCCCATCCATCGTCCCGCCCCCTCCCTGCTCGATCAGGATACCGGTTCCGAGATTCTCGAGACCGGCATCAAGGTCATCGATCTGATTTGTCCGTTCACCAAGGGCGGTAAAGTTGGCGCGTTCGGCGGCGCGGGCGTCGGCAAGACCGTCGTCATCATGGAGCTGATCAACAACATCGCGAAGGGCCACGGCGGCTTCTCCGTCTTCGCCGGCGTCGGCGAGCGCACCCGCGAAGGCAATGATCTTTACCATGAAATGTCGGACTCCGGCGTCATTGACCAGAAGGACCTCTCCAAGTCGAAGGTCGCGCTGGTCTACGGCCAGATGAATGAGCCGCCAGGCGCCCGTATGCGCGTCGCCTTGAGCGGTCTCGCCATGGCCGAGTACTTCCGTGATGAACAGAACCAGGACGTGCTCCTCTTCATCGATAACATTTTCCGCTTCTCGCAGGCCGGTTCCGAGGTCTCCGCGCTGCTCGGCCGCACGCCGAGCGCCGTCGGTTACCAGCCGACCCTCGCCGCGGAAATGGGCCAGCTCCAGGAACGGATCACCTCCACGAAGAATGGCTCGATCACCTCGTTCCAGGCCGTTTACGTGCCTGCGGATGATTTGACCGATCCGGCGCCCGCGAACACCTTCGCGCACCTTGACTCGACGATCGTGCTCGAACGCTCGATCGCGGAGCTCGGCATTTATCCCGCCGTCGATCCCCTCGCCTCAACCTCCAAGGCGCTTACGCCCGACATCGTCGGCGAAGAGCACTACCAGGTCGCGCGCGGCCTGCAGAAAGTTCTGCAGCGCTACAAGGATCTGCAGGACATCATCAACATCCTCGGCATGGACGAACTCTCCGCCGACGACAAGGTGCTCGTGTATCGCGCCCGCAAAATCCAGCGTTTCCTGAGCCAGCCCTTCCATGTCGCCGAAGTCTTCACCGGCACGCCCGGCGTCTACGTCTCGATCAAGGACACGGTGCGCGGCTTCAAGGAAATTCTCGACGGCAAGCACGACGACGTGCCCGAAGCGAATTTCTATATGAAGGGCAACATCGACACGATTCGTTCGTAACCCAACCTCGCCATGGCCACGCTCAAGCTCGAGATTCTCACTCCGGACGCCAAGATATTCGAAGGCGATGTCGATAGCGTCCTCCTGCCCGGAGCCGAGGGAGACATGGGCGTGCTTCCGCAGCATGAGGCGCTGATCACCCAGCTCAACGCTGGTGAATTGCACATCATGCACAACGGCAAGACCGAAATCCTGGCCATCGGCGAAGGGTTTGCGGAGATCACCGCCACCACCGTCAACGTCTTGACGGACGGCGCGGTGAACGAAAAGGACATCGATGAAAAAGTGGCCGAAGAAGCCGTCAAGCGCGCCGAGGATCTTCTCAAATCGAACACCCTCGAGGGAGAAGAACTGGAAGCCACGCAGGCTTCACTGGCACGCTCCCTGGTGCAGATTGGCGTGAAGCGCCGTCGTCGCAGTTAGTCATCACGGCACCGGCATGGATCATCGCTTCATCACCACCGCCTTCGACCTGCCTGGCTACAAAGTCGCCTCCACGCTGGGCCTGGTCCGGGGCATCGTGGTGCGCTCGCGATCCGTGGTCGGAAATTTAGGCGCGTCGATTCAATCCATTTTCGGCGGCAATATCACCATTTACACCGATCTCTGCGAGCAAGCCCGTCGCGAGGCCTATGAGCAAATGGCCGGACACGCCACGGCGCTGGGCGCCAACGGCATCATCGGCGTTCGTTACGATGCCACCGAACTAATGCCCGGCATCACCGAAGTTCTCTGCTACGGCACGGCTGTCCTGGTCCAAAGCGCGGCCTGATTTCCATGTCTCGCCGCTCTTGCCGCGAGTTTTTACCAAAAAATCTTGCCATTTCTTCCGGTCTATTCGATTCTCACCCTCCCCCAATGCGCGGTTAGCTCAGTGGTAGAGCACTACATTGACACTGTAGGGGTCACAGGTTCGAACCCTGTACCGCGCACCATTTCCAGATTTTGACCAGTCTGGACAGGGCAGTCCATTTCCTGCGTAAGCTGCTTATTCTCCGAGAGATCAAGGCGGGATATTCCGAGGTCTGTCGTGTCAGGGTTGGTCAGGTCATGACGGGTTTCGACCGAATCAGGTGCACGCCGGGGTGCACGAGTTTCCTTTTTTCCGAGCACGGAAGGCAAGTCGATGACGGCTTCAGACATCGGCAAGAGCCCTAGGTCGGTGTAAGTCTGAGCGGTCAGGCGCATGTCGCTATGGCGCATAATTTCCATCGCCACGCGCGGCGCGACTCCGGCAATCGCAAGTTTCGTGTTGAGCGTGTGGCGCAGCGAATGGAAGTCGACCCGGCGGTTCTTGCGGTCGAGGAAGTCGATTCCGGCCAGCGCCAAGTGAGCTTTTAGCTGTTCCATCGTCGGCATATAACCGTCGAAGACTCGTTCCGCCGAGGGCGGGAGCTTCGCCATGTGTTCGCTCAGTTCCATCACGACGTCACCATGCAGCGCGATAGTGGCCTGCTTGCGGCTCTTGGTGGTGGACGCACGCACGTTGAGGAACGGCTTGGCTGCGTCCAGATGCACATCCTCCGGTTCAAGCGCAGCCAGCTCACCACGGCGCAGGCCGGTGTAAACGGCGGTGAGATAAACGACGCGATTGTCGCCGGCGACTTCCAACAGTTTCTCCAGCTCGGTGCCGCTGTAGGCACGACGGGGCCGCACCTTCACGCCATTGGTCGGTACCTTCTCGACGTGGCGAAGCGGGTTGCGGTTGATGCGTTCCTGCTTTTCCATCCAGTTCAGGAGCGAGCAAACGGAAGTGAGATATTCGTTCAGCGTCTTGCCGGAAAGAGTCTGCTTGGCGCGCCAGGTCTGGAACGAATCGGGGGTGATGTCCTTAAGCTGATTCCAACCGCACTCCCTAATCAACCGATTGATGCGGTTCTTCAACTCGTAAACGTACTGGTCGTCGCGCTTGAGCGCCGTGAGGTCGGCGACGTACTGGGCGAGATGTTCTTGCAGCGGTGACTTGGCTGCCTTGCGAATCGCCTCGGGCGGAATGATCCCTGAAGCCTCCATCTGCTTTTCGCGGACGATTTGTTCAAGGCGCTGCTCAGCCACCCTTTTATCTGAGGTATTGAGCGCAACGTCCGTGCGTTTGGATTGGTCCTCCAGCCGGTAGCGTCCACGGTAAACCCGATCCTTCACGAGCTTTCCGTCAACGAGCCTTGTCTTGCGATAGACGTGGTAATTCATAGGGGTTCCTTCTTGATGCGGGTATTCTGGTTGCGCTTTTGTTTGAGATTATCGAGGTAAGTCATGACATCGGAGTGATAGAGCCGGGGCGACGCCAGAACTTTGACTGGCTCGGGCAAGTCGCCTTTGGCAATCAGCCGGCGCACGGAACGAGTGGAAATTCCGCCGAGCTTTTCCGCGACTTCTTCGAGGCTCATAAGCCGGTCTTCGGTCTCGGGGGTGGGTGCAGTCGTCGTGATGGGAGTCGCCATAGTGGTTACTTGTCGTTTCCGGCCGTCTTCTTGAGTCGGGCAATCTGCTTTTCCGTCTCCATGCGCTGCCGGGTCATCTCGACAGCTTGTTTCCAGTAGAGGTTGATAAATTCCTCGGTGAGCTTCCCTTCGTGCCGGTTGGCCAGTTCGGCAAAGTTGCGCCGGTGCCAAACGGTGATCTCCTCGGCGTGGGGGGCAAAGATCGCACAGAGCGCGCCAACCCACTTGGCGTCGAGCAGCGTCTTGCCCTTCAGGATGCGGGCCATTTTGAGAATGGGAATGTCCTGGGCGATTTCCTCGGCGTCGATGGCGTCCAGAATGCCCTCCACGCACTGATTCACGAAATAATTGGGATTCTGGTCGAGTTCGACAGCTCTCTGCATGACCCGCTCATGGAGGTCGCTGCGTAAATTGATCGTCACCCGTCGAGGCGTTTTCGGCTCATTTTCCATAAATGAAGTGTAGCGAACCAGTGAGATTCTACAAGCGAAATGTGATTATAACTACTAAATCACATATATAGAAATAGCGCATTCTCTATCGCTATGAAATCGCCTCCTGGTCGCATTCGGGGAACGCACTTTCAATGTAGGGGGCAAGTGCGGTATCGAGTTGCACTTCTCTTGCCTCGGTTTCTGGCGTGATCCGGCCCCTTTCGTCGTCATCTGGATGGGCGAGAAGTTCGTCCCATCCGATCCAGATTAAATCTGCCAGCGATTTCGGTAATTGAACTTCGGCGAGAAATTCCTCCTCGATGTCAAACAATCGAATGGCGGCTTTTGAATCGCCCACTATCGCTTTGACGACCATTGCGGGATCTTCCTTTTGAACGGCATCCATCCTGTCGGTTTCACATATGCAAACACCCACGCCCTCCCGGTCTATGACGAACACGTATTCCTTGTCGTGGTACTCGGCAGGGAACTCGGCATATTGGTCTTTGGGGAAGTCGAGGAGGAGAAACATAGGATGAAATGGGTTGAAGGTTTGTTGCGACGGCTGCCAATAGACCGTTTTCGGCGGCAAGATTCCATGACTACTTAGGACTACTTCGTAGTCATCCAGTGATCTAGCGGGTGAGCAAGAACTGGCCGTTTAGATCAGCTCGCCCCTCTGTCCTGCTCGGCTATGAGTCGACCAGAAACGCGTGTTCCACCCGTCTCGCAATTTGTAACCGAAACGTAACCTCCCGAGCTGGCAGATTAGAGGAGCTTTAGCGTCTTAATTGAAACTGCAAAAAGGCGAATCGTATTCGCCAACCGCAAGGAGAATGTATGCCCGAGTCGTATTTGAAAGGCATGGAAGAAATCGCCAAGATCGACCCCGTTTCAGGACCGGCCTTCGTTGAGGAGTTGAAGAAAATCTCGCCTGATTTCGCAGAATATCTTGTCGAATTTGCGTGGGGGAAAATTCACGCACGAGACGTTCTCGAACCGAAATTCAAGGAGCTGATTGCCATCGCGACGCTCATCGGATTAGGAGACAGCAAGGAGCATTTGCGCCTTCGTATCCAGGCCGCTTGCCGAGCTGGCAGCACAAAGGAAGAAATCGTTGAGGTGATCATCCAAAGCATTGTTCACGTCGGGTTCACCAAAGCACTGATAGCATTGCGGATGGTCAAGGAAGTCGCGGATGAGTGCGCTGCCGAGCGGGCGAAGGCCGCGGAAGGATCTGCGGGTGGTCCTCCGGCCACGGGGAAAGACGAGGGCAAAGAGGAGAAGGGCGGAAAGCCGAAAAAGCCGGGGGCGGGAGCGTAGCGGACGCCGGGGTGCAGGGCGGCGCTGCCTTCGCCTCCTCTTCCAACCCTTCAACCAAAAAGCGGCGCAGACGAGCACCCCCCCAAAAGAATTTGGGGGTGCGAGTCAAGCCGCCACACTTTAATTCGGGGCAAGCCGGGGGCGTGCCAGCGTGCGCGGCGCAAGCTGGCGCGGCCCTGGCTGCGGGGTGCAGTCGCCGAAGCAAAAAGGCTCTCGCTGCTTGCGAAAGGTGTCCGGGAAGGCAAGGCGGAAAAAATTAAACCCAAAAGAAAAAAAGCAGAGAGAGGAAGGAGCGCGGGGAGCAACCAGAAGCCCGATGGTCATTCGCCATTCGCGAACAGAGAACGAAGACCGCCACCACGAGAGAGACCTTACGGATAATAAGGCTGCTGAATCCACGCAAGAATAGGGGCGCGGTTGACAGAATCCAGAGACGAAACCGCCTCGACGAGATCGAACGTCCAACGCCGCTGACGAGCATAATGGGGATTCCAGACAGAAAGAATGAAGAAGGCGGCATGACGTTCACTACTCGACCAGCCGCCGATCATGCCGTGAAAAACATTCGCATCGAACTCGCCCTTCCAGAAATTAATTTTCGGTCTCAGGCAGGGAAAGGAACGAGCCAAAGCGAGAATATAGTCGGTGGGAGTCGGTTTCATGGTTTCTTGGGGGGGTGGGGACGCACGGCGCGGGCTCGAAGGGGTTTGGCTGCCCGATTGGGGTTGCTGGTAAAGCGATGAGGCCAGCGGCGCTTCGCGGTGACGGTGGGCCGCTGCTGGTTGCGATCCCTCCAATATTTGACCACTGTGTCACATGCTTTCTCAAACCAAGCACGATTCTGATTCAGCTCGTCTAACTCACGCGACAAGAAGAACTTGACGCCATTTTCTGCTGGCTTGCCCAAAGGCACCAGCAAGCCCGCGCCGATCAAGATTGGCACGTCGTGCGAATTGAAGCCCAGATGCCAGCCCGCCTCTTCTGCGGTGACCCGGCCAGGCTTGGATCGAAGGTTGAGATATTCTTTGCGGTCAGGATTCACGGGTTGGAGGGATGAGATTCGTCAGCCCTCATCCATACCCAATTCCTGCCCTTTGAATCTATGACTACTAAAGACTACTTAGTAGTATGTAACAAAATGGCGATAATTGTGTTAATACTCTTATATGTTGCCGCTAATACCCAAGTCCGTGAAGATGGAGTCCGAGGTTAGCGCCCGTCTGAAAGCTCGCGCCAGCCAGATCGGATATTCAGAAAATCAAATCATCGTCGAATCCGTGATAGGGACGTTTGACCTTGCTGATGATCCCAGCAACACGCTTCCTCGTCTCGTGGTTCTGCTTAGAGCTGCCAAGCAGCACGAAGCTAGCCCCTCGCAGGCTGGAATTCCGACGATCTCGCCTCAAAGCCTCACGCGATGGTGGGGAGCGTAACGAGCAAACTACTCCTGGCGGCAGGGAAACATGGGCGGCAAAGTCAGTCGTCGGTATCGGAAAACAACTCGTTCCACGAGCAACCTAAAGCTTTTTTCAACTGAACAATGGTATTGATAGTCGGACTCTTGGTTCCAGCCTCGATGGACTGGAGAAAGCGGCGACTCAGGTTAGCCTTCTCGGCCAGCGATTCTTGGGTAAGCTTTAAAGCGGTTCGGAGGCGGCAGACATTTTGGCCGAAAATAATGGGGGGTGTCCGCTTCACCCCCAAAATCATGCCGCGCGGCGGATGATTGAAAGCGATCTTCAGATCGCTTTTTCTTGGAGAACAAATTGATTGCCGATAGGTTTATTAAGTGACGAATCCTATTCAGGCTGGCACAAAATGAGCGTGCTAGTCGGCAGAGATATGACCAAATTAAGCTTAAATTCAAGGAGGCTCCCCATCATGCCCAGCGAATTCCCTTCCTCAGAGCTTCCGGACGAGGTTGCCGCCAAGATTCACGAGATGGCGCTCCGGTCGGGTAGCAGCGACGAAGACACGCTTCAGCACGTGTTACACCTATTTATGGAGATGGTTGACAATCCCCGGAATGAAAGTGACGACTGCCTCATCAAGCGTGTGCGTGACGAACTCCGTAGGAAATACGGTTCCTCAGACTAGGTAAACCGTGCCGAGAGGACCAACGGCGGCCCCTTGTCGACGGATGCCCTGATAAAAATCAGGTGATGGATAGCTTTGTGCTCGTGGGAGTGGGCGGCAACTTGAGTACGTGCGATGTCTTCGCCCGAAGCGCCTCGTCGACGTAGGCGATGCCGGTATTGAGCGGAGTCACATTCTTGATCTTTGTCATGATCTGCTCATGCAAACCTGGTGTTTGGGAGATCCATTCTTTCACGAGCGCCTGGAGGCGTCCGGCAAGTTTGCGGAGTTCGTCCTGTTGGACCATTTTGCGGCACATGATCGTCTTGACCGCATCTTCAGGTTTTTCCCGCACCATGCGACGATAGTGGCCGGTCTCGGTCGGATGCTCCTGCATATAGCGCGAGAGATTCGCCTCGACCTTTGGATGAAGCTGGAATTTAGCCGGGATTTTCATGGAGTTTGAGCCAGCGAACATTTCCTCGGGAGGTTCCCCGGTTGGAACCTCCCTTTCTGGCTGTCAGATCGAAGTGCGCACGCCGCCGATGCGGGGACCTTCCACGCTGCGCTGAAGCCCCAGCGCCCGCCGGATAAATGCTGCACCGGCCCAGATGGGATTTTTAGTCTCAATGCCTTCGGAGATTTTCTCTTTTAGGCCGGGATACTGGGCAACGAAATCCTCGGCCTCCTTCATCTGCAGCGTGTTTTTGAGGGCCACGTTCTCCTGACGGAACATGGACTGTTTGGCCAAAGTCCGAATCGCCCTGTCAGGATGCTCTTTGACCAGCTTCGTTATGTAGGCCGCCTCCTTCGGATTCTCGGCCAAAAATTTGTCGATTTTCGCCTCGATTCTCGGGTTGATGCGAAAGCTCATCTCGATGTCATCGAGACTTGTGCTCTTGAGCGGTGGTGGCGTCTGTTGAATTTTTTCTTTGGACATAAGCGTGAATTGATGGTGCCGGTATTCAAACTGGCGATTCTACGGGGTTAAAGGTTACGCGGTGACGTTGTCAAACTCCTGGGCGAAGACGTACACAACTCATTCTCCCACTCGCGGTATTCGGCGATGACCTCCGGCCTTCGCAGGGCCGTTGTGCGGATGTCGCGTTTGTTGGACATGCAACAAAGCCGACAACCCACACGCTTACGTCCCTGAAAATAGAGGGGATTGACGGGAAGGCCGTATCTTTTATGCGCCCCCCATATTTGCTGAATCGTCCAATGAAGAAGCGGTCGGTGAATTCCAATCTGGAGGTAAGGATCAAGGCCGATCTCAGGTAACGAAGCACGTTCGTCAGACTCGGCGGCACGGACGCCTGAAAGAGCGATGACATCGTGGCCGTCGAGCCATAACTCCTCGACATACTTTCGGCACGGAATCATCTTGAGCCATTCGGTACAGAAGCGTGCTCTAGCGCTGGGGAATCGCTTTTTATACCTGGCTAACGCAAGAAATCCGATACTACGCAGGGTGCGGATTGGTGGTGCCCCGCGCTCGATGCCGTATTGGTTGAGTCGAGCGATTTGCTCGTAGACCTCGGGATATTCGTTTTGGGTATCGGCGAAACTTCCTCGGATATAGTGAGGATCGTAGCCCGACTCGTTGAGAACCCATCCCCAAAGAGCGGTGCTGTCTTTTCCGCCCGAGAGACCTACGTGATAGACCTTCGCCACATCCCGATTGCATCAGGCATGGGCTCGGATTCCTTACTGAGTAGTGACGGTGTTAGGGACAGTTCACGCAAGTAGTAGGTTCCTCTGAGAAATCAGAGGCATCGCTAAACGAGGTATCAGGGCGAATAGCTATACTTTGCTTCTCCAACCTTCTTGATGCCCTTGACCTTCTTGCCGGTCGTGTAGAACCAACTGAAAATGTTGCCGGGCTTCACATTCAATTTGGAGGAAAGCTCCTTCACGGTGATGCCCGCCGCTCCGGCAGCTTCTAAGGCTTTCAAAAGGCTTTTCTTCAAGCGTTTCCCGCGCTTTCTGGTCTTGGGGGGCTGTACTGCTGGAACAGAACCACTCGGACGCCCCGGCTTGCGTCCGCGTTTCTTGGGCAGTGGAGAACCGGATTCCAAGGATTGCAATTCGGCGTCGATACGGGCCAATTCGGCCAGAACCTTTTCCTTGCGGTTAATCAATTCGATTAATTGAGTGAGTTGATCGCTGGTGAGATTGGCGAGTGACATGCCCGCAGGTCTAGAGAATGCAAAAGCAGGAAGCAATACTATATTCCAGTTAGAGGCAATTTGTGAGCTCCGACTATCCGCTTTCCTAGCCATTCTGCACAGGTCACGGTGACAGCATTGCCGAGCATTCGATAGCGAGCACTGTCACTGATCTCTTTGCCATTGTCGCCCCATCGCGTCCAGTCGTTGGGGAAGGCTTGAAGGCGCTCGCATTCGCGTGGGGTATGCCTCGCTACTTCGTGTTAACGTCGGCGGCGCGGGCAGCAGCCCGCGCGGCCGCTCGGCCCCGATAAGGCGGTCGGGTGGTGGCCAGCGCAAGCAAGCGTAGGCGGACGCGGAGGCCGGAGGGAACCGGAGGCCGCAGCGGGAGCCGAAGCGCAGCGCGGCGGCTGGCCACGAACCGCTTCCCACAATTCGGGAGCTTCGTCCGGTGTGATTTCCCGCGACATGGGTTCGGTCACTTCTAATGGCACTTTTTGCAGCAGAACCCGTGCACTCGTCCAGAGACCAAACAGGCCACCGGCAACAATCAGCAAAAGTAGTTTGGGAAGAAACATTCCGGAGAGGAGCACCGTGAATTCAAAACAACCATAAGCCAAAAGGGGAATCAGCAGCACCAATTTAGTGATTGCCATCGCCATAGCGATCTTCCAACCGAGACGGTAGTTGCGGATGAGAGCACGCAACGATCTTTTCGCATCGAGGTTCAGGCTTAGCATAGCAAGCATGGATGCACCGAGCATCACGACGAGGATGATCGAAAAAATAAGGCCCCACCATAATCTCTGAAATGTACCGCAGATTCCGTCCTTCTCGAATCCTTCGCGCAGATGTTCTAGTCCAACCGGAGGGTCAAAAACTACGCTCTGGAAGTCCAGCTTGTCGAAAAATGCGATCCGCCTCGCCCTTTCCATCCCGGAGAGTTGAGGGCTGGCCGTAATTTGTTCCCGGAATGTTGTGTGGAGCTTGCTGTTGTACCAACTCGGAGCCGCGATAAAGAAGATCAAGACAAGAACTGGCAAGAGCAAGGTTCTCCATAAGGCTGTTCGGAGAAATTTTCGATGGTCGAAGGGAACGGCTGCCTTGGACATAAGTCCGCGGAATATAACTGGTCCCCTTCGAGCTTAACATCAGAAACGCAGGCAAATCACCCTTTGAAGAATGGCCTGCAAAAATATGGTGATAAGCGAGGAATATCCCGGCAGGAAATGTTGCTTGGATTAAGTGTGTTCATTGCGCGAGTAGTCCAAAGAACTACCAAGTAGTCTTGGACTCGATCCCTTCGTTAGTGAGAGGGTGGCGTCATGGTGCGATTCGACCAGCCATGTCACTCCATGAAGGGGGCGCTCAATTACTTTCAGGCCCACATGGCCAAGGGCGATTATTTGACCCAAGGCGGCGAATATCAGATGACTTGGGTGGGGCAGGGTGCTGCACGCCTGGGCTTGGCCGGCGATGTTCAGGCCGAACATTTCAGCCGGCTCTGTGCGGGGAAGCATCCGGTTACAGGAGAGAAATTGACCGTCCGTGAGAAAGTCAATCGGCGCGTGTGCTTTTTTGCCAATATGTCGGTGCCCAAGGATGTTTCCATCGCGTGCCTGGTTGGTGGGGATAAGCGCATCGAAGGATGGTGGCAGGAGGCGGTGCAGGACACAGTCCGAGAGATTGAGGCCACGGTAGAGACGCGCGTTCGAGCTGGCGGGAAAAAGGATGAAAACCGGATAACCGGCAACATGGTGGCGGCCATCGTAACGCATGATGCCAGCCGTGCGCTCGACCCGCAGCTTCATACCCACTTGTGCGTCATGAACGTCGCCTACGATTCCGTCGAAAACCGCTGGAAAGCGGTTCAACCTTCAAATTTCTATCGGTATCAAGGCTATTTCAGAGAGGTAAGCTACAACAAGCTTGCCCAACGGATGAAGGAGGGCGGCTATGAAATCGAGCCCTCGGACAAGATTGGGTTCAATATCAAGGGTTTTCCCCCCGAACTTCGCAAAAAGTTCAGCAAGCGCCGTGAGGAAATTCTTGAAAAGGCATCCGAACTTGGACTCAAGAGTCAGGACGGGTTGCAGTCGATCACCAGCAAAACTCGTGCAGCAAAGCAAAACCTCACTGCCGCCCAACTGCGTGATTCCTGGGTGAAGGAATGCGATGAGTCGTATGCCGTCATTCAACGGATCATCGAGGCAGCGAAAGAACGTCCTCCCGCATATACGGGGTGTAGTCCGCGCGAAGCAATGGACTATTACCACAACATTTTTGCCCTCAAACGGTGGCCTCAAAAAACCTATCCAAGCTTGATTCACAGGCTGACGAGTCTCCCTTTTCTTGACTATCAAATAACTATCAACTTGGAGCCCATCCCGGTTCGACACGAGATCACCAAAGAGGAAAAGGCGATGGACCGGCTTCGCGGGGATTACCGGGAAGATGGCAAACATTCCATCGCCGTCGCTCTCAAAAAGAAGGAGCGGAAGATTGATTCGCTGGCCCAAGGCTTCTCATACCCGTTCGACGTCCAATATTTGATCCGCGTTTGGGACCCGACCGAAACAGGCCTGCAATCCAAGAGTGCCGCCGTCCGCAATGCGGTCAACAACATGAACGGGGCGCAGGTCTTCGAGACCTCACTTCCCACCACCGCGCGAAAACTCTTCTACGCCAGTTGGCCCGGATGGACGGGCAGCAGTTACGTCTATCGGAATCTTTATGCCGAGGACCAGTACCTGGCCGACATGCTGCCGTTCTCTTCCACTTTCACGGCGCATCTCAAGGACGCCGAGGCGATCTACGACGGGACTAACGGAAATTTGGTCGGAGTTAAAACCTTCGTAGGTGGAACGCCGCAGCATTCAGTGCTCATCGGGATGACCGGCGCTGGGAAGTCCTATCACATGGACGACCTTCTTACTCAGACCCAGCTCTACTATCACTACAACGTCATCATTGAGGAAGGTCTCTCCTATAAGAAGTTCACCGAGAGCCTGGGTGAGAGGCCCATTCTCATTCATCCCGATGGTCAGTTGACCATCAACTATCTTGATACGCAGGGATTGCCCCTCAATCAGCTCCACATCGCGACCGCCGTTGCCTTGGTTTCCAAGATGATCGGGGAATCGTCCGACCCTGAAAAGCAGCAGCTTCGCCAAGCCCAAATCGGCCAGTACATCAACCAGCTCTATGTGGACACGTTCCATGAATGGGCAGGACGACATCCCGAGTTGATGCCCGACATTCAACGTCGCGCCTGCGCTGTGCATCGTTGGCGGGCCGAGAGAATGGAAATCGGAAGCACCCATCTCGAAGCCTTCGCCGATTTACGCGACCGAATGTTGCATAAGCTTCGTCCCTGTGGCTGCGATACTGCCGGTAAAATCCTGTTGGATCTGGACGGCAATGGCCCAAAAACTGTCTCGTGCGGTGTTAAACCAGAATGGAAGCGTGGCAAGAAATGCGCAGATAATTGCGTTCGTTGTCAGCGGGCGCAGCAAATGCGTAATGTCAGTATTACCAGTGCCGGTGCGAACGATCATTGCGACGACCAGCACGAAGAAGCAGATGAATCGCAACTGCGTGCTAATGGTCTCGACCGTCGGCTGTAAAGTGGGGATGAGATCGCTGATGGTCATGAGTTAATCTTGGGATTCCCAACAGGGGTGGCAGCGGCGACGATTCGCTGTGCGGCGGATCGTCGGCGAACAAGCCACCCGAGAGTCAGCAATCGCTTCGGGATATTGGGACTGAATCAGGTGGTATGCCTTCGCTTTGTCGAGCAAGCCGAGAAGCCTGACCGGCCCGAGACTATCTCGCTGCGAGGTCGATCCTGGCTCGGCGGGCTGGTAGAACGTCACTGCATTGAACGGCTGGTCGTCGCTCTGGATTTCGAGCACGTAGGTTTTTCGATTCCAGACGACATTGAGGTTGGCTGAAGCGTCCTCCTGCAGCGCCCGAAGGGAGAAGAAATACCGATCCTTGGCATGGCTGAGCAATATCGCAGCGGGATATTTTGGATCAGCCGTTATGTTCGCCCCTTCCAAAGCGCTGATGGAGCTAGGAAACATCACCGTCGTGACCTGATTTTTGCCTACTTTGATCTGGTAGACGGTTCGATCATCGAGGGGAAATTGCTTGATCGCCTTGTAGTTCGGGCCGGTCTCGGCGAAGACCGGGAACGACAGTATCAAAGCCAATATTATTGTTGAATATCGAAGTGCCATACAGCGAGGGGGAAGCGACCGTTTGCGGTCATGTTGGGGTTCGATGCCGCGCGGACCTCGACCCTCAATGCCCATTATACCGCACCTGAAGTCATTCGGGCTATGTATGGTGCCGTGGAACGCCTCGGATTCCAGAGCGGACGCATCCTAGAGCCGTCCTGCGGCCTTGGTCATTTCATCGGTCTCATGCCAGAGGCGATGCACGCCGAATCTCCCATCACCGGGATCGAACTCGATTCCTTAACGGCACGGTTGGCCCAGCGCCTCTATCCCGGCGCCGACATCCGCCAAGGTGCATACGAGGAAGCCCAGCTCGGAGACGGCGCTTTCGACCTTGCGATTTCCAATGTGCCCTTCGGCGATTACCAGCCATACGACAAGAAATTCAACACGTTCAAATTTCCCATCCACGATTACTTCTTTGCCGCTTCGCTCGAACGGGTCAGGCCCGGTGGGCTGATCGCCTTTATCACGACGAAGGGCACTCTCGACAAACGGGCTGGCTTCCTTCGACGGTACGCAGCCAAGCAAGCGGACCTTGTTTCCGCGATCCGCCTGCCAAATACCGCCTTCAAGGGCAACGCCAATACCGAGGTCACGACCGACATCATCATCCTGCAAAAGCGGATGGAGCCGGGTACCAGTACAGCTATGGGACGGACGGACTGCTAACGCAGCGCAGAACCCCGAGTCATATCCAGAGTATCCTGAGCCGCGATCCGGTGGGCCGGATTACTGAGGAATCGCAGACGGTGAATAGTTCTGTCATCCTTGATGAAAAGCTTTTTACCGCCCAGGGTGCTTCATCGTGGCGTGGGGATTCGACTCAGGGAGCGTACACGGCGAATCGAACTGGAACTGGAGCTTGGAATGAAACCCGAGCTTACACATATGACTCACGCGGGCATGTGACCAGTGAAAGCTTCGCACCGTCTGCCACGTCCACAGCCGCCCTGACCTATGTCTTCGACGGCAATAACGCAGGCGGCCTCGGCCAACGCACTAGTGCCACTCTGAGCGGCTCGCTGAGTGGTAATGAAACCTCCAGCTACGGCGCCGATGCGCAATTAGGCAGTTTCACCACGGCAGGAACGATGACCGGACCGCTCGGAACGCCGGTCAATCAGAGTTTTGACGGAATGGGGCAACTCGCCACGCACAACCCCAGCACCAATGCCGATACGCTAACATGGGACGCTTTGGGACGTTTGATTTCCGTCCAGCGGACAAGCGGGAGTGGATTTACATGGTCGGCAGTG
Organism: Methylacidiphilales bacterium; assembly: GCA_026225555.1. Lineage (GTDB taxonomy): Bacteria > Verrucomicrobiota > Verrucomicrobiia > Methylacidiphilales > UBA1321 > JABDGH01. The sequence continues at coordinate 73,555 of JAMFSY010000074.1, read as the reverse complement.
TACGACGGCCTTGGGCGGCGGCTTCAAACCACAAACCAGCCGAGTTCAGGCGGTACGGGCTTGGTTATCCAGCAAAGCTACGACCCTGATGTTCAATTCTTAGAGTTGGCGGTAACAGTTGTCGGAGGCGCGCGTGATTGGCTCGTCCACGGACCTGACATCAACGGCTCTTATGGTGGATTGCAGGGAACCGGAGGAATCGAGGCTGTATTTAACGGGACCGCCGGTACAACTACCGGCATTGTGTCCGACATTTACGGTCACACCGAAGCGACTGTAACTGGAGGCAGCGTCAATTGGAATTTGGTTCGTAGTTCCGGCTATGGATCACAGCCTGGTACCAGCGCTTCTCCCATAGACGGCACGCATGATTTGGCGACCGTGCTCGCTTGGCGGGGCCACTATATTGACCCAACCGGATTTTATTATCTAGGAACTCGTTATTACGATCCGCAAAGCGGCGTATTTGTTTCATGTGATCCCCTTGGCCATTCGGCAACGATGGACCTCTATTCTGCCTTCGCTGGTGATCCCATTAATTCGTTCGACCCCGATGGCAGGGCCAGCACGTCCGTATCGAATTGGCAGCAAAGCGAAGATCAACGGCTTAATGATCTCGCTGAAAATTCCGACGCGGCACTTCTCGGCGACGAGAGCAATCCCCAAGATGCTGAGTTCTTGGAGCAGATGGTAACCACGCCGGTGATTTCGGTCCTTAATTCATTGGTTGCCTTCACCAAGAATGACACCGACTTAACCCCCGACTCGCTCAACGACGCCGAAAACGGAATCGTCTACGGAGTCGGCTATGTTACTCCATTTGGACAGATTGCCCGAGGCATTGACGGAGTTGACGGAAGCTCTTACTACAATCCTCTCGGCAACGACGTACAAACGGATACTTCAACCCAAGGATGGGAAAACATCGGGATCGGCACTTTTACACTTGGCCTTAGCATTGCTATTCCGGAAGCACTGGACGCTGGAGCTCCCGCAACCGTGCCAGAGAGCACTCTGGTGTCAGATTCAACTTCAGTAACTTGGAATCCGGTAAACGGTCCCGGTCCTCTCAGCGCGGACGTTGCGGCGACATTCAGGAGTTCGACTTATACTCAAACAGTGCTAACTGAGGATACCACGTTGTACCGTGTTTACGGTGGGAATGCAGGGCCTCTTGGTTCTTATTGGACCCGAACCCCGCCCTCTGGCCCGCTTCAATCCACTATCGACAGTGCGCTCGATCCGGCATGGGGAAACACGGCCGAAAACGTCAACACGATTGTAGTTCCAAAAGGCACCACAATATATGAAGGTACTGCTGCACCGCAAGGCGGGCTGGTCGGTGGCGGAAACCAAGTGTATGTTCCCAAGGTCGATCCTAACTGGCAGGTTCCGACTCCCCCGCCGGCTCCTGCTTCTGTACCTGTACCCTCGACTACCCCAGCATCCACTCCTGCCTCATCTTCTGGAGGGTAAATGAAATTCACTCAAACTATCCAAACGTGGTTCAAAGAACATTGGGGCGGAAGCCTATTATTGCCGGATGGTTGGTTCGGACGACCTCATGATAATCAACATGCACTCACGACGGTCGAAGAGTCCGAAGAAGGGCTTACGCTCGTTTTGGATGGCAAACTTCACCTTCATTTCAAGAAGTTGGGATCGGTCGAATCTCTTGGAAGCGAACTTATATTCAGTGCCTTCGATGAACTTTGTTTTGAATGGGAAGGTTATGGCGGAACATCAGGTCGCCAAACCAAGAGATACTCGTCCGGCAAAACTAAAATTGTGGCCGGCCAAGGTTAGCAACGCTGTCATACGACAAAATTAAGGGAATACTTTGAAACCTCAAAACTAGATAACTATGAACTCGAAAACTAGGGTCTGGATTATTCTGTCAGCCGCGCAACTGATGCTTTGGCAATCAAGCGCCTTTGCCACAGTCAACGATCCGGTGGTGACGCCTGTGGGCGGGGCTTCCACCTCGCCTCAAACCGTAAGCGTAACCGTGACTGATGGAACCAACGGGGCAACAATTTATTTCACGACCGACGGAAGTAATCCGACGACCGCAAGTGAAAGCGTGCCATCCGGTGGCACGATTCTCATTGCCAAAAACTCGACCCTCAACGTGCAGGCTTTTCAGAGTGGATCGACAAGCAATCTGGTTTCCGTCAATTACGGGGTCAACGCCAGCGTATCGGCGGGATCGCTGCACTCGCTCATTCTCAAGAACGACGGCTCGGTTTGGGCGTCAGGAGACAATTCCGCCGGCGAGTTGGGCAATGGCACAACGACCCCTTCGAGCACGCCGGTTCAGGTGCTTGCGCCTTCGGGCCAATCTGGCTTTTTGTCGAATATCATCTCCGTCGCGGCAGACGGTAACGATAGTTTTGCGGTCGATAATCAAGGCAACGTGTGGGCATGGGGATCGAATGGCAATGGCCAGCTTGGAGTCGGTAATACGACGAACGAGAGTTTGCCTACGCAAGTTCCTGGCATCACGGGGGCCGTGGCCGTGGTGACTTCGCAGTCACACGCGTTAGTTCTTACGAATACCGGAACAGTCTATGGGTGGGGCGCGAACACGTCCGGCCAAGTCGGAAACGGAGCGATGACGGCATGGGAAACCAAGCCGGTTCAGGTCATGGCCTCGGCCAGTCAGCCGCTTTCAGGCATCGTCGCTCTATCGGCTGGAGCCAACCATACAGCAGCGATCGACGACAACGGGAACGTCTGGACGTGGGGGGCCAACACCACCGGCCAACTCGGCAACGGTGACACCAGCGGAACAGCTCAAGCTTATCCGGTTCAACTATCTGGTGTCAGCGGCGTGGTGACCGTTGCAGCGGGGGCCACGAATTCCTACGCACTTGAAAGCAACGGCAATGTGTATGCGTGGGGAGACAACAGCATCGGAGAATTAGGCAATGGGACGATGAGCACGACTTTCAGCGCCACCCCGGCGCGAATCAGCGGTCTTGGAGCAATGGTCAACCTCGGCAATCAACTCGCAGTTGATTCGTCGGATAACGTATGGGCATGGGGAGACAATACAAGCGGTCGCCTGGGGTTGGGTGCTCAAGGCAATGACGCGACAAGCCCGCTTGAATTGAGTTTATACAGTGGAACTGCTGCGTCTCTGGCAGATACGACAGGAAACAACCAGTCGGTTCATTGGAACCAATTCTCTCCTTTGACAGTCACGGTCTCCAATGGCGGAAATCCTGTTGCCAATACCCTTGTTGATTTCACTCTTACCAGCGGCAGCGGAGAATTGTCTCTTACCTCGGGAGGTTCACAATTCAGCGGCATCGTGCAAGTGCTTACCAACTCTCTCGGCCAAGCGACCATCTATTTTCAGGAGGGTTCCAGCGGTTCCGGCAGCAGTTTGGTCACGGCGGAAAGCGAGGACGGCCAGAGCCAGTTTACGCTGATCAATGGAGGCATCGGAGTTCCAAATCTTCCGATGTGGGGATATGGTGTTGTGACGATACTCGCGTTTGTTGGAATGAGCCGATTCCTGATGAAGAAACAACCTCGCCTGACGGCTTGAATCGACATCACGAATGAGCACCACCAGAAGAAAACCGAAGCCAAAGCCGAGCGCCAAGCTATTGATCCAGGGTGCCGTTGGGCGCTGGTTCGAGAGCAAAAGGGCAATCGGGCGCTTCGGCTTTACCTTCGTGGGACTCGCCATTCTTTTCAATACCGTGATTTTGCTTCCAGTCTGGAGCAAGCAAATGGCCGTCTTTATTCATGGCATCGCCCAGCTAGCCAGTTTTATCCTGAATGTCTTTGGCGAGAAAAGTCAGGTCACGGACGGCATTATTTATTCGCCGCAGTACGCCATCACCGTGCTCCCGGCGTGCACTGCCATTGAATTTTCCTGCATCTACTGCGCGGCAGTCCTTGCCTTTCCGGCCTCGTGGTCGCGAAAACTGATTGGCATCGCGGTGGGAATCGTGGCGATGACGGCGTTGAACCTTGTCCGCATCATGAGCCTCTATTTCACCGGCATCCACTTCACGTCCTACTTCACAGTCATGCACGAGCAGATTTGGGGTATCATTCAGATTCCCGCTATTGTCGGCTTCTGCATCGTGTGGGTTAAATGGGCAACGCATGAATCTCTGGACCTCCATCTCTCGTAATCTTATTGCGGGATTCATGTTCCGGCTCGTGCTCGTCTACGCGTTGCTCATGGTTCCGTGGCGGGGATTCACCGAGAATTACGTGGACACGACACAAGGCGTTATCCGAGCCATTTTTGGGGCGGACGATGCCCGGCATAACGTCACCGTGGAGCCGTTGCCCGGCGACCCGGCTCATCCGTACAACACGCGGATTGTTATCGTCAATAACGCCCTGATGAATCCTGACGGTTCCGGGCCAATACGGAACGTCGATTTTGATACGATGGGAATGAGCCCGGCCACCTTATTAATCGCTCTCATTTTGGCTACGCCGGTTTCATGGAGGCGCAAAGGACTGGCCCTCTTGACAGGTGTTCCCATCGCCTACGTCATCGCACTTTTGTTTCTTGGATTCTCCATTTGGGACGAATCCTCCGAGATCGGTCTCGTAGCCTTTAATCCGGTCACCAAACAGGTTATTGAGGTTGCGCGAAACGTGTTGACGACCCAATTATCCTTATCTATTCCAGCCCTCATTTGGCTTTTAACGATCTTCCGCCGGGAAGATCTTCGGATGTCGTTGAACTTTGGAAGAAAAATGGTAACCGCATGAAAACACTCATAAACCGTGGCAGCGTCGTTTCATTCTGCGTTGTTTTAGCTCTCGCAATAATTGTGTGGCAGGGAGTGGTCACTCACGAGCGGCTTACAGTACTCGAAAAGCTCGTGGATGTAGCGTGGGCCGACACGGATAACAGCTACCAGTATCGTGCCGACCTTGTTCCTCAGTTCGTCAAGGCAGCCTCAGCGACTCCCAATTTTGACAGTTCTGCCACTGCAACTCTTCTGCAAGCACAAGCCGAGGTCGAAAAATTCAGACTTGATCCCAAGCAAGTTCCGACCGATTCCAGCCGATTAAACCAATACGACCAAGCGCAAACCGTGCTTACCAAATCTCTGTTTCATGTCGTAGCCGTCCCGATGATTCACCACGACGTGAAGGTAACCACCGATTTTCGCAACCTCACGGGACGGTTGATAAATATTCAGACCAACGTCGCGGTTGCCCGAAATCGCTTCATCGGAGCGGCACAGACTTATGACCAATACGTCCAGGGTTTTCCCGGCGTCCTCTATGCGTCAGCTTTCGGATTCAAAGCCACAGCCTATTTCCCACCGCAAGCGGTCGCTGGCAATACCGTGGCAAACGCTACGGCTCGTAACTAGCGAAGGATTAGCTACTCTAACCTCATGGGATTGGTGACATGTGACGGCGGTGACGTTCGACAAATACGTCAAGACCATTTGGAACAGGAGGCGAACCTTCGTTCGCTTGAGATCATTTATTACGTGTTGGCTGCGGTCCTCGTCGTACTTTCGGCGATGTTCGTGAGAAGAATGTTTTACATTGGCTTCTTTGATGCCGGTCTCGCAATTTTCGCCTGTGGGCTTCTACTAATCGCAGTCTTTCTCTTTTGGATCGGGCGTCAATTTCGATACCTGACTTTTACCGCGGCTGTGATCGGGAGCTTGGTGGCTGTCGTCGGTCTGTTGGCTATTCCTTTCGGAACATTGCTTGGTACCCTGACTTTGTATTCCATTTGGTGCAAAAAAGGGCGCTACATCTTTACACCTGAATATCGAAGGGTGATCGCAGAGACTCCTGACATCCGATGCCGCACCGGAGGAGTAATCCTCGCCTTTTTCCTTCTCATGGTAGTTCTGACCACATTAGTATTGCTTGCCGTTATCTTCAAATTTCACCCCGGCCATGTTTGACACGGCCATGCCCGTGATTACTCGCTATTACGCTGGCCGGCGCGGTAGACTTTAAACATGTTGAGTGGAGACGAATGCCAGCAGATTTACTCTCTCGGAATCAAGTTCCGAAAGGAGCCTCTGAAGATCACCGATGACGATATTTTGCGCGCCATCCGAGATTTAGGTCGAACGCCTCAAGAGGTGGGTGAGTCGGCAATCGCCCTTCTTCGCAATCATCCCGAGCGGCTTCAGGGGGAATCCGTCGAAGCGCTAGTTTATCTCACTCATTTTTGCGAGCGTCCCCCCGACTATGCACCGATTCTGGCCGCACTGTTGCTATGTACCAACCATCAGCGAAATGAGGATCTGGCACACGCTCTCCAGCAGGAAAGGGACCCAAGAACAGTTGACGCGCTCTGTCTGGCGGCGCAAACGATCCATGAGCATCTGCATTATGACGAGTTTTTCAACGTCGCGCGTAAGTGTACCTGGGCGCTGGCGGACATCGGTACGCCAGAGGCATACGCCAAGCTTCAGCTCCTGTCCAAGAATGATAATCAGTCGATTGCGGAATACGCGCAAAAGCGGCTAGACGCCTGGGATCGCGAGTTGCCGCGAAAGGGTCGCGCCCCAAATCGCGACGATTGATCATTTGTTGGCACCGCCATTCCCGCACTACGAAGTAGTCCTTAGTAGTCGTTGTGCCCCGAGGGCGCTTTAGTTTAACTGGCGGGGTGCAACAAGCCGTCGCGACTCGGGCGCTCCGCCGCGATGCCGTGCGCCTCGCCAAGATTGGGATTGCTACGTCGCTTTTACGATGGCAAGAATGGCTTCCTTGAGCGCCCGTGACAGGGAAGGCCAAGCGGAGACTACAGCGGCCAATTCCGGGTCTTGCAGAATTGGTGCACGCCCGGGCACCCACTGCTCCGTAAGTGCTTGTAATTCTAGGGCTGACCCTACACGTTCGAACCCTGTACCGCGCACCATTTTTTTTCGACTTGTTCAGGTTGTTCATAACTTCGGACGAAATCTCAGACTGGGTGGCCCTGAAATCCCTTAAAGACGGCTTTCGCGGCTCAAATCGACTAGTTTTAGGGCAGGCTGTACGCCCTTCCGGACCTGGGTCGGGATTTTTGCAAGAAAGCGGGATACCCGAAATTGTGAATAACCTATGAATAACTTGGGAGATTCGCGTCCAGGGAAGATCACGGCTCTCGACAATCCGGCTCGATGAGGCTTTGTTGAATTGACGGAAAAAGCTATGGGCGAAGATTTAATTACCAACCGCAAGGCCATGCGGGATTACCAGATTCTGGAAACCTACGAAGCCGGGCTGGTCCTGTGCGGCAGCGAGGTCAAATCCCTCCGGGCCGGCCAGGGCAACCTGACCGAGGCGTTCGCACGCATCGAAAAGAACGAGGCGTGGCTTTATCAGCTCGATATCCAGCCCTACAAACAGGCCAATATTTTCAACCACGAACCCAAGGCCGTCCGGCGCCTTCTTCTCCATCGGCGCGAGATCCGAAAATTATTCAGCCTCATCTCGATCAAGGGACGCACGCTGGTTGCTCTGAAAATGTACTGGAAGAACCGCCGCCTGAAGGTCCTGCTCGGCGTGGGTGTGGGCAAGAACGTGCGCGACAAGCGACAGGATTTGAAAAAAGCCGTCGCCAAACGGGAGATCGATCAGGCCCTCAAACAGGCGCGGCGAAAGTAAGATTCCGCCGCGCCCGGCGGAAGTTACGGCAGCAGATTCTTCTTCAGGAACTCGATCGTCCGAGAGAAGGCCAGCGCGGCCGCTTCCGTCGCAAAGAGCTTTTCATCCATTGAGAGTAATGAAACTATCCGGCATGATTTCTAGAAAGGAACTCTACAGCGTACTCGCCAGTTTGCTCGCCATTGGCACCGTCCATGGACAAATTTTCGTCACTAATTACGGCACCAATCACACGGGAGATACGTACTCAGTGGGAGAATATTCGCTTTCCGGAGCCACGATAAATTCCCAGCTTGTTTCCACAGGACTAGGCGATCCGGCCGGTCTCGCGATATCGGGATCAGATATGTTTGTCACGAACGAAGCCCTTGGGACAGTTGCGGAATATACGACTTCCGGATCGATCGTAAATACATCGCTGGTAACGGGATTAAACAATCCCAATGGCATCGCGGTCTTCGGCTCGAACTTGCTTGTCGTTAATACCGGCGAAGGTGAGGTTTCAGAATATACCACTTCAGGTATTCTCGTGAATCCTTCGTTCATATCGGGACTGAATGAGCCTCAGGGAATCACGATATCTGGATCAGATATATTTATTACAAATGTGGGTACTCTCGGTGGCACGATCGGAGAGTACACGACATCCGGTGTAGCCGTGAATACCGCTCTGGTGTCGGGCTTGGGTCAACCTTTTGGCATTGCGGTTTCGGGATCGGATATATTTATCACGAACTCGGCTCATGGAACGGTGAGTGAATATACGACTTCCGGAGCTACGGTGAACGCATCACTCATCTCCGGTTTGGGTGAGCCCGATGGCATCGCGGTAGATGGATCAGATATTTATGTCACCCAAGAGGGTACCGACAGTATTGGCGAATACACGACTTCGGGAGATACCGTAAACGCCTCCCTCGTGACAGGATTGAACGACGGTCCAAGCGCGCTTGTGGTTGAGGACGTTCCCGAGCCCTCCATTGGGACGTTACTGCTGTGCGCACTCATTCTGTTGGGCTTTTGGCGCCTTTACCGTGTAACTCACGATTGAAGCAGATTCTTCTTCAGGAACTCGATCGTGCGGGAGAAAGCCAACGTGGCAGCTTCCGGCGCAAAGCTGGGCCGCTCGTCGCAACTGAAGCCGTGGCCCGCCTCATACACGTAGACGGGAATTTCAGGATGAGCGGTGCGAATCTTCTCCACGTCCGAAAGTGGAATGCCGTGATCGTTCTTTCCGAAGTGCATGATGACCGGGCAATGTGGCGTCTCCTGGGCGGTTTTGGCCACCTGTGAGCCGTAGTAGCAGACGGCCGCGTTGGGCCGCAATTGCGTGGCACTGACCCATGCATAGCTGCCGCCGAAACAATAGCCGCTGATGCCGACCTTGGGGAGGTCGAGTTGACCGCGGAGGAATTGCATCGCCGCCTCGATGTCCTGCAAAAGCTTTTCGGGGGCGAGGCCGTAGGCGATTTTCTTCCCCTCCTCCATTCCCTTCTCATCGTAGCCGAGTTCGACTCCGCGTTTGACACGGTCGAATATCGCCGGAGCAATCGTCGTGAATCCCTCGGCGGCGAAGCGATCCACCACGGAACGGATATGGTGATTGACCCCGAAGATCTCCTGCAAAATGACCACTCCCGCCTGGGCGGAAGGAACAACATTTAGGTAAGCGTCGAGTTGATGACCGTCGGCGGCGATGAGCTGGATCGTATTATTTTTCATGTTTTGATAAGAAAGAATGGGGTGGGAAAGCACGAACCATCGCCCCGGTTTTCTCTTCTGTCAAAGCTGCGGCACCGCGATGCCATCCGCGCATCTTTCCGATGAGGGCAGATTCCTATTTCGCCACCATGTAGGTAAATGGGATGAAGTAGGCCTCCAGGTAAACCAGGAGTCCGACCAGAATCGCCAAAATGACGCTGGGCAGGAAAACATAACGGAGGATGCGGCTTTCATGCCCATACCAATTCATGGCAGTGCTGGCCACCACGATGCTTTGCGAACTGATCATCTTGCCCATGACGCCGCCGCAGGTATTGGCCGCGCACATGAGAACGGCGCTGACGCCCACCTGCTGCGCGGTGATTTTTTGCAGGCTTCCAAAGAGAACGTTGGAGGAAGTATCAGAACCGGTAATGGCGGCGCCCACCCAACCCAGCAACGGCCCAAAGAAGGGATAAAAGGAGCCCGTGTGCGCCAAGGCCAGCCCCATAGTACCATCCGTCCCGCAATAACGTGTGACGTTGCCCAGCGCCAGCATCGTGGCAATGGTGAGAAGGGAAAGGCGAATCCGCCAGATCGTCTCGAGATAGAGCCGGATCATTTCACGCCACGAAAAACCGATCAGGAAACCGGTTGCGACGGCCGCGAGAAAAGTGCCCGTTCCCGTGGAAGAAAGAAAATGGAACTTGAAGATGGCATTGATCGGAGCGGCCTGGGCGACCTCGATCGGCGGCATGCGGCGCACCAGTTGATGCAGGTAAGGCATGGGGAACTCTGCCGAGAAGATCCGATCAATGGCCGTTTGAAAGAGCGGCACGCCCCAGACCAGCAGCACAAGGGTTAGAAGCCCCCATGGCATCCAGGCCAAGAACACCGAACGGCCGGAAGCAGGCGCTCCTGCCGGAGTCAGCCGCGGATTGACGCTTCCTCCCCTTTCCGGGCCAAGCTCGCCCTCGCCATTGAAGGCCCAGAGTACCTTGGGTTTCCAGAAACGAAGAAGGACGACCAGCGAGCCCAGGGCGGAGAGTCCCGCGATAGGCGCCGCGAGCCACGGACCGTGATAAGTCGAAACTAGAAATTGAGGAACGGTGTAGGAAAGGCCCGCCACCAGGGCGGCAGGCCAGACACCGAAGAGACCGCGCCAACCGCAAAGCATGATGAGGATGACAAAGGGAATCGAGAGCGAGAAAATCACCAACTGCGCGCCGACCGTGGCCGAAAGCGCCAGGAGATTCAGGTCGGTCACCTGTTGAAGCGTGGTAATTGGGATTCCTAGCGACCCGAAGGCGACCGGGGCTGTGTTCGCGACAAGGGTCAGGCCAGCTGCCTGGAGAGGCTTGAAGCCGAGTTGAATCAGAATGGCCGCCGTGATTGCCACCGGCGCGCCGAATCCCGACATCCCTTCCAAAAATGCGCCGAAGGCAAAGGCAATCAGAATGAGCTGAATGCGCGGATCCGGCGCAACCCGGGCGAGGCTATCCCGCAAAATATCGAACAGTCCGCGCTTCACCGTGAGCTGGTAGAGAAAGATAATATTGAGCACGAGCCAGCCGATAGGAAACAAGCCATAAGCCGCGCCATACACCGTGCTCGCGGTCACGGCACTGGCTGGCATGTGGTAGATCACCAAGGCGAGGACCAGGGAGGCGGCCAGCGCGATCAGGGCGGCAAAGTGAATCTTCACTTCAAGCAGAGCGATCAGTCCGATGAGAAGAATCGCCGGAACCGCTGCAACCAAAGCCGAAACAAAAATATTTCCAAATGGATCGTAATTTTGAGACCAGATTTCCATAAAAAATACTCGTGAGATGACTTTGCCGCTATCGCGGAAATGTCATCATCTACGATCTTCTGCCAACTCCAAGCCCCATTTCGAAATCTATCCGCAAACAGGCAAAACGTCTGATCCTCGACGTCCGTTTAGGGGGTGGTCATGGTCCATCCCAGGTTCTTTGCGAGTCGCCCAGCCAGTTTATCTCCCATGATGTGATGGGTCTTTGCGTTTGGATGGTTGCGAATGCCAATTCCGTCGATCGGATCCTCGTGATCAAACTCGAGATACTGGACCTTCGTGTCACCGGCGGTATTGAGATCAGCAATCACCTTCTGGAGATAAGCTTTGGAAGAGACTAGTTTATCGCCCGTGAGCATGGGGCTGCTGGCACAATAAATCTCAGCCCGAGGAAAATGGCTGCGCAACTGGCCGATAAATTTCTCGTAGCCGGCCGTCCATCCAGCTTCGTCCAGAGTGAGTCCGTGTTTGAGATTGAAATCATTGGTGGAGAGATTGATTAGGATCACCTCAGGCATCCATTGAGAAAAATCCCACTTGCTGTCAGCCTCGGTCGGAATCGTCTTGTCGTAAACCGAAGGCACGGTTTTGTTGGGCCACATCCTACGGCCCGACCAGGACACGCAGCGGTAATCGAGATCAAGGCGGCGAGCGGCGACTTCACCATAACTCAAATAGCCATTCTCCCCGATATTCTCCGGGTCGTTGGGCTGGCCCTCCATATCGTTTCCGCAGCTAATCGAGTCACCGATCACTTCCAACCGATGGGCGGGCGCCTCGGCGGGCAAGAGCGCACCACCTTGGTTGAGTTGAAAACCGTGAATCTGGGTTGGGCCCCATTCCGCCTCCGTCACGCGAACCAGCCGGATGGTGTGCGGGCCCGCGGGCAAGCCCGAGGCAATCTCGTAAAGATGCGAGCCTATGCCCAAGGCCATTTTCCGGACGGCCTTCCCGTCGATCTCCACCTCCCAATAATTAAGACCGGTGTCCTCCATCCGCGCGACGAGGGCGGTGCCCTGGAATTTCAGCAGGATCGTGCTGGCTGTCCACGAACAACGTGGATCTCCCCTGGATGTATCGAATCGACCTAATAGATAGCAAATGTTTGGGTCGGTCGTCGCCACGGCGATAGGCAAGGCCGCAGCGTCCGTGACCGATGTCACCAGGGGCGGCTGACGTGACGGGGCTGGAGGGTTTATCGTAACCGAAGTATCCGCCCCACGAAGAGAAGGCAGGACAGCAATGCCGATGAAAATAAAAAGGGTGATTGCCCTCTCCTTATAAAGACGGAAACCCGGGCCAAAAAATTTCATTTCGCTCCTTCCTCCGCGAGCGAGGGCTGAATCTGAAGTTCGGCGACGACGAAATAGTGATCGCTGGGATAGATTCCATTCTGCTGATCCCGGATGATCTTGGACCAAATGGGTGTCACGTTTCCCCGGCAAAAAATCCAATCGATCTTCCCCGTATGCCCCAGCTTGCCCTTCGCGACAAAGTTGCTTCCGAGAAAGTCGTGCGCGGTGAATCCTGGCTGCCCGGGGCCATATAGCGTGGCCCATGTGTCCAGCCATCCTCCCGCCCTGAGGATATCGAGAGCCTTGTTGGGTTCGTCGGCATTAAGATCGCCCGTGAATATCTGGGGAAAGTCGGAGGGGAACGCGCGAGCGTCGTTCACCACCATATCGGCCGAATGCTCCCTGGCCACCTGCCCCTTTTGATCGAAATGCGTATTGAGAATGCGAAATTGAACGCCCGAGGCCATATCTTGCAACCGCATCCAATTCACCACCCGGGGATGCTTGCTGTTGTCCCATGATTTTGATCCGGGAACGTAGGGCGTTTCCGACAGCCAATAGGCCGCTCCCGTGATTAAACTGAATCGCGGCGAAGCAAAGATGATTTCATAGAGCCAGGAAATCGCTCCTTCGACCATTATTTTGGCACTCTCGCGGGCGTGCGCGGATTTAATGATCCCAACGCGTTGCAGCTCGCCAGCGGCAAGTCGGTTTTCCATCAGCCGGACGAGGTCAGTGCCGACGGCTACCTGCTGCCGTTCCATTTGGACACCTCCAGCAGCAACGCACAAAAGCTGCCCTCCACCAACCATGGTTGGAAAACGCAGCACGAATCCTGGAACGGAGGCAAGATGGATAACTGGCTTCCGGCCCATCGCCAGGCGGATAAGGCCAATGGACCCTACGTGATGGGGCACTTCACCCGGGCCGATATTCCCTTTCACTTTGCCTTGGCGGAGGCGTTCACCATTTGTGACGCGTATCACTGCTCCGTCATGGGGCCGACCTATCCGAATCGCCTGTATTGGATGACCGGAACAAACCACCCGCTCGGAACAGAGGAGGGGGCGATGATGGGCAACCGCCCACCGCCCTACGGAGCCAAGTGGAAGACTTATCCTGAAAGGCTCGAGGAGGCCGGCGTCAGCTGGAAAGTCTATCATCGGGAGACGAAAAAAGAAGTGACCGAGGGGCAGATGGACACGATGAATTTTGGGTTCAACGTGCTCGGTTGTTTCCCCCAATATGAGGAGGCCGCGCCGGGCTCTCCTCTCAACACCAAAGCGATGACGCCTTCGGCTGAGGACCAATTCCGAAAGGATGTGCTCAGTGATAGCTTGCCCGCGGTTTTCCTGCATGAGCAGGACGACATGTTTGATGTCTTGAAACGAACCGCCCTGCGGAGGGGTCTGGACCAACGCCCGCCGGAGATTAGGCGGCAAAAACGTCGAGGCGAAAGTGGCGGCGGCGACCCCTGCTCCGTATCCGAGCAAGCGGCGGCGGGTCAGGGGAAAGTTCAACATCTTTTCAGCATCAGAATTCATGGTATTTAATGGCGTGTGATTTAAGAGGAAGGGATGCGGAGCGATCCCTGAGGACTAAGAGTTACATTCAGCTTCTTTTTTCCCGAAGATTCGAATAGCGAGACGATCATTTCCTTGAACGCATGTTGACCGGAGTAGTTTCCTTCCGTGATCCAACTCAATTGCCGGGTGGAGTCGTCCCAAGTGAAACGGGTCTTTCGGAAAGCCCCTTTTTGATACTGATTGGTCTCTCCATCGTCCTCGACCAAAGTGAAGGTTGCGTCCTTCCCGGGGTAAATTTGCAGGTCGAGAGGTCCGCCGGGCAGTTCGTCCGTGTTTTGAACGATCGGCCCCAGAGGAAGAATCGTGCCAGCGCGCACGTAGATGGGAATTTCATCAAGCTTGGCGGTCGCATTGATTGTTTGGTTGCCCTCCAACGGCGTGGTCGTTTCAAAGGGAAACCACCGAACCCCGGGAAGATAGACCGGCCGCGTAGTGGCACCCTGCTGATTGACGGGCGCCACGCCGGTTACGTCGCCAAGTCTAATTCGTCGATAGCGGCTTTGACTGTTTGGACAATCTCGGTCAATCCCAGTAAATCCATTTCTTCTTTGGAAATAGGAATAGCTATCACCATGAGCGCCAGAATTACCTCGTTTACCGTGTACTCCGTGTATTCGACCACTCGTCGAATTTTGTCGTACTTGTCGCGAGGAATTTTCAATTCAACCTTATCGCCTGGTATCATAAAAGTTCTTCTGGCCTCGCCTCAGAATATAAGTTCTTTTGCCCATGTCAAAAAAATCCAGACCAAACCAAACTTGCTCTTGCCGCTTGATGAGCCAGACTAGGAAACCATGCCGGAATTGAAGCCCAATGAAGCCGTGCGGAAAGTTCGCGCCGCAGCCGGGGCCAAGGGCGGCAAGACTGTCACTCCGAAAAAGCTCGCCCACCTTGCCTCCATTGCCTCCAAGGGCGGCAAAACTGTTACCGAAAAAAAGCGGGAACATCTCCGCAAAGCCATCGCTGCTCGCTGGGCAAAGGTCCATTCGCTTCCTAAACCTACCTTATAGAAAGAGGGTAACAAAGGAGCACAATATGGTAAAAGTCGGCATCAACGGATTTGGAAGAATTGGTCGGAATGTCTTGCGCGCCGCTCTCGGTCGAAGCGATTTTCAAGTCGAGGCGATCAATGATTTGACGGACAGCAAGACGCTGGCCCATCTCTTGAAATACGATTCGCTCTCGGGCACCTTGGCCGCCAAGGTCGAAGCTGGTGAAGACCGATTGTTCATCGATGGCAGGCCCATCCGTGTCTTTTCAGAACGCGATCCGGGCGCGATCCCTTGGAAGAGTGTTGGCGTGGACATCGTGATCGAGGCGACGGGTTTCTTCACCGATAGGTCCAAGGCTGAAATGCACATCGTGAGGGGCGGAGCCAAGCGAGTTATCATCTCCGCGCCGGGAAAGAACGACGACATTACGGTGGTGATGGGAGTCAACCACGAACAATACGATCCGGCCCGCCATCAAGTGGTCAGCAACGGGAGTTGTACCACCAACGGCCTGGCGCCGGTGGCCCTGGTGCTCCACCAGACCTTCGGCATCGAGTACGGTTTGATGAACACCACGCACGCTTATACCAACAGCCAGGCGCTTCACGACCAACCGGAAACTGATTTGCGTGGAACCCGGGCCGCGGCGCTTTCGATTGTCCCCTACTCCAGTGGAGCAGCCAAAGCGCTCGGCAAGGTTATTCCGGAGCTTGATGGCCGACTGACCGGCTATTCCCTGCGCGTTCCGGTACCTGTGGTTTCCATTGTCGACTTGACTGTCACCTTGAGGCGCGAAGTGACCGTCGCCGAGATAAATGCGGCCTTTCGCAACGCTGCGGAGTCGGGTCCTCTTCAAGGCATTCTGGGCTATAGCGACGAGCCCTTGGTATCGTGCGATTACCAAGGTGATCCGCGTTCGTCCATCATCGATGGGCTTTCGACCTTGGTAATAGGTGGCAAGCTGGTCAAGATTCTCGCCTGGTACGATAACGAATGGGGGTTTTCCAATCGTCTCGTTGACCTGACGCTTCTGATGGAGAAGCGGGGATTGTAAGGGGGCACCAGTCAACTACGAGTTAAGACTGAAGCTTACCTTCTGCATAGCTTGCTGGGCGTGTTCGTCACGCAGATGACCGTAAACTTTCATGGCCAAGGCCCCCCCATCGCGATGGCCCATAATCCGCGAAATAGTCGGTACATCAATTCCAGCCTCCATCGCTGTCGTAGCGAAAAGGTGCCGTAAATCATGGTGACTGATCGAAGGCGCGCCGACTTCCTTTGCTGCCTTCCGTAGGAATCCATTGCATGACTTCACCTGAAGTACGGTAAAATCAGGCCCCTCATGTCCCCTTTCTGTCCTCATTTTCTCCAGCAACGTCCGGCACTCGGGAATTATCGGCACGTCTCGCGGCTCCCCGTTTTTCGTTATTCGCAGCGTGATTCGTGACGTACTAAAATCCACGTCCTGCCAAGTCACATGGTTGGCCTCGTTTTGACGGGCACCGGTGTAGGCCAAAAATTGCGTCATTTCGGCAGCCGCTTCGCACTTACCGCACCCGGATGTCTGGATAGCGTTTACGATCTTGGCGAATTGTTCGCGAGTGGGAAGCTGGAGCCTCCTGAGTTTAGGCGTCGCACGTTTAATCGATTTATCCCTAGCCGGATTTGAAAATATACGTCCTGATTCAACTGCGAGATCCAACGAATGACGGAGCGCATCAAGCGCACAGTTGAAGGTGGTCGGGGACGCGCCTTTGGACCTACGCGAAGGAGTCTTGGCGTTATTGGGAACGTAAGGCTTGGTTTCAGATCGTAACCTTAGTGCCCATTCCCGCACCATCGGCACGCTGATGTTTCGCACGTTCGTGCTTTCGATTCCAGGCCAGGTCTTGAGCACCAGTTTGACTCCCGCTTCACGAAACTGCTTTGTGCCTTCCGCCAGTTCAGCATCACGCCGAAAATTGAGCCGGTACAGTTCGACAGTTTTTCCGAATGTGAGTTTTCCATCCGACACTTCGACCTCGACAGGCTGTTGTCCTCGAACCGCGGAAATGTGGGCATCCAGCTTTTTTTCGGCCACCGATTTGAGCTTGGTACCAAGGCTCTTCCACATTTTCTTGCTGCCACGCGATACCCTTGCGTAGTATCTTCCATTCGTATGACGGTAGAGGTTTTTAATGTTCGTCGAAATCCAACCAGGTTGCGTTGCTGTGCTCATAGTTTTCCCTCATTTTCTGAGTACAGTGTATAAAACTGGTGTATAAAAATCAAGATGAAATCTAAAAGCCTTTCGCAAATGGTTGATAGTTAATAAAGGACAGGTGGCTGAGTGGTTTAAGGCACTCGACTCGAAATCGAGCGTACCTTCACCGGTACCGTGGGTTCGACTCCCACCCTGTCCGCCCTTGCTTTTCAGAGGTAATTAAGCCCTGTAGCCGCTCATTATATTTGGCGGCTGGGTCGCATGAAATGTGACTAGAATGACCGCCCGATTCGCATAATAGTTGGCGACTACCTCTCATAGCGCGCTGTAATGAATCGCAGGCCTCGCCACCTATTTTGCGAATCCAGCCTGTTTTAGGCCGATTTCGTAGCCTTTGCCTGGGTCATGGAGGGCGGAAGGAAGTCACCTTCGGGTAGCGGGGCAACGACCAGCTTCTTAGTCTCGGATCCTTCCATTTGCTGCCCGGCCTTCGCGACCAGCAGCAATCGATCGCTGCAGCGGGCTTTCGCAAGAATGGCGGACACATGATGTTTCACCGTGTGGATACTGCTATGTAGCCGGTCGGCTATTTCTTTGTTTCTCAATCCTTCCAGCAGCAGGGGAAGCACGCGCTGCTCAGCCGGAGTCAGATCTCCCAATGAAACGGAGGCCTTCGCTTGGGGCTGTTTCTTGAGATCCCGGGAAAACTGAATCGAGATGAGTTCGGTCGCTGTGGTAACCTCGGTCATCGCAAGCTCGCAAAAGTGGACCCGCAAATCCTCAATGACCATGTGCCGGGCCTCCCGTTCGATGGCGTTGCGCAAGACGCTCGGAAGCATTGCCTCCTGCTTGTCCTGGGGCAGCGAGCTTAGCGAACGAAGCCGCTGGAGGACCGCCATTCCCCCTTCGGTGCCGTGCATGATCTTGCCGCCTGGCCGAGCCAGGACAATTGACTTGTCTTGTTGTTGAAGCAGGCTCTTGGCTCCCTCGACCTCCTGGCGCAGCTCGGCGAGCTGGTGCAGCCTGCGAATGGCGAGCCCGATGCTATGAACCAGAGCAGTCGATGAAATTTCATCACGTTCTGCCGGTTCCGTTGCCCCGACCACGGCAATGAGCGTTCCGCCCTCCCAGACCGCGAACAGAGCCGAGGTTTCCATCGTCCAATCGACCTGGTACTGGAGAAGGCCCAAGAGAACCGTGGCCCAAGGGGCAGTTGCCGGGAATACTCCCCCACCTACCGGAAAATGGATTCTGGCGATCTGGCTGGCCGCCAGCGAATCCATGCGCTCATGCTCCCTCCCAAACAGGATGGCCTGGAGCTTTGGGTCGAGCGGTCGAAGCAGCGCCCAGATATTCGAGCCTTTTCCGATCGCCCCCGCTACGGCCATGAGTTCGGGGAGATCTTCCGTCGCATAAAGCGTCGCGAAGTCTGCGTTGAAAGAGGGGGCACCGGAGTCCACTTCATCCAGATAGGGGCTGAATAGGCCCGCCAGTCAGGATGAGCCAGTAGAGCCATACCGCGAAAATCCCTTGTCTGAAATAATGGCAGGGTATGAACGGATTCGCAGAATTGATCGATGAAACCTCGGTGTCAGAGGCGGTGAGCCCGGAAGATGAGCCATCCCCGGCGTGGTTTGCTCACGAAGACGAACTCGGGCCAGAAAGTCCCAAGGAGCACGAGGTTTGGCACTGCACGGAAAGTCAGACTCGGGGTTTGGCTCGGTTAAACCAGCTCGCCGATCTTTACGCGAAGGTGGGCGATTCCAAACTGGCGGGATTTCGTCCGGCCTGTTCCAAGGTGCTTATCTTGGGGGCGTCAGGAAGCGGGAAGACAGCCCTTGCCCGAGAATTTGCGCGGCGCCGGCGCTTGCCGATTTTAACCATCGAGGCCGGTGCGTGGCTGGTGTCCGGAGTCGGCCCCGGCAAGCTCCCCACACTTAAGTTAATTCGCGATTTTGTGCGGTCGTGCGCGGCACGAGATGGCGGTCAGCTTTGGGGCACCATCTACATCGATGAAATCTGTAAACTGCTGCCCAAGGGTGAAGCCGCTGCGGATACCGGGTGGTGCCAAAGCGTATTTTCTGAAGCGGTCACAATCCTGAGCGCAGACGAAAGGCTCGCAACGCACGATTGGACTGGGGCTGATATTCGGCGCCTCCAGCAAAACTTTATGATCCTCGGTGCGGGGGCTTTCGCCTTCGCCCTAAAGGAGCTGGGCCAAGCCCGCCGCAAGGGCTCATTGGGCTTCACGAAAGAGGGTACCCAGAATCTCTCGGTGTCGAAGAAAATTCAGGAGTTTTTGCCAGAGGAGATCCTGAGTCGCTTTTCCATTGAGCCCGTGCTCCTGGAATCGCCCGCACGAAAGGACTTCGAGGACGCGGTGCTTCGGGTTCACAGTGAACTTGGCATTCCACGGAGCAGGCCGTTGAAAGAACTCCTGGATGAGGCCGAGGACGCCCCTGGGGGATTCAGATGGGCGGAAAACTATCTATCCTCGATCTTGATCCAGCATCCGTATGCGCTACGAAGGATCAAACCCACGAGCCAGCCCGAGTCGCCGGCAAACGTAGCTTACGACCTGTACGGGCGTGATTGGGCACAGCAGGCAAGGTATCTCAGCGAAACCGGCGGCAAGCTCCGGACATTGTTGGCATTGATTTACTCCCGCCTTGCTGTGCTCGGCCAGTCTGACGACGGGCCAATTACATATCGCACTCTGCTCCAAGACGCCGAACTCGGAGCAACGATCGTGGAAGCGATCCGCGTATGCAGTCTGAACGAAATCACCCGCGATGACCGGGAATACCTCAAGCCGCTGTCAGCTTGGCGCCAAAAAGCCTGGGAAGGCATGCTTGAGCACGGCGCGGCTCTCGCTTCTTGCGGCATCGCCGAGCAGTGGGCGGAATCCTGGTCTCTGGCCACCGACCTTCTCGATCATCGTCTTCGTCTTTCGTGTGCCGTGCTTAAGGGCCAGCTTTCATGACATACCTGGCCCTCAAAAAATTCACCCGCTGCGACGATCCCAGGGTAATAGCAAAGATCCGGCGAAGCATCGCTTTCCTTTTGGCGGGGGGCCAGTGCGTGTGCGTGCTGGAGGCCGGGGCAATCGGCCTTACGGACGCCGCGCGAGCCGAGATACAGCGGGGCTGGCCGAGCATGAAAGTGAAATTTTCCTCGCCCCATTCGAGCGCGACTCCGCCCGCGAAAAAACAACGCAATCCACGGCGCCCACGACTATGATCCTTCGCGATACTTATCTCCGAATCACAAGGTGGGAAGTACCACCGGGTACGATTGCCGGGAGCCTGCGACGTTTGGCACTGGCATCTCGGCCCGTGTATATGGTCGAGGGGGTTCTGCTGAAAGACGTTCAGGTTGGCGCGCCGATTCTTTTTCGAGCGTGTTTTCGGCTCGGTCGCCCTTATCGTAGAATCTATTTAAGTTCGCCCGTCGTGATCCTTGAGGGTGAGTTCGTTTTGACCCACCGCGCGCTGTTTCAGATTCTGCGGGTCCCCCCTACGATCGCGCTCAGTTCGGAGCAGGGCACCTGGATTCCCGAGGGAAGCGTGAGTCTGGGCGTGCCACCTGTGACCCGACGCATGAAGAGTAGCTACTACCGCGCCACAGTGTACTCGGTGCCAATGAGGATATCCGTCCCGGATTTGAGCACCCTGGCGCTAATGGGCTATCCGTGTGCCGTGTTGGAAGGTTATCTGCGGCCCAGACCGCGGCGGGGAGGAAGGCTTAAGTTTCACGCGGATCAAAGCGAGGGCATAGAAAACCGGGTCATTCACGAAAGCGCGCCCATCCAGTGTCGCGAGGGTAGCTATTTTATGACTGCCTACTGCCTCTACCATCTGCAGAAAGTCCCGTGTCCACGAGAGGGCCAACCATGAGCGAACCTAGCGATTCGGCGTTACTCCTTGGCTGCGTCTCAATAGACGAGAATCAGCGCGACTGATTTCTGTACTTTACCGACAACATCTTCAAATTTTGTGCCAGCGGAGGAGACGACCGCCGGGGGAAGGTTCTGCAAGTCATCGAGAAGAGGAAGGATGTAACTGCTCTTTACAGCGTAATTCACATTTTGGGGAATCTCGCCTTCGACTTTCGCCATCGTGAGAGGATTCAGGGTCGATTCAACCATGCCGATAATATTGCCGTTTTCATCACAGAGAGGGCCGCCAGAATTGCCGGGCTGAGTCGGGACGCTAATCTGCCATTGCCGGGGATCGTCCTGATAACCAGTCTGGCTGCTAATTTCTCCTTTGGTCAGCTTCGGATCGAAGCCCTGAATCAGAATGTTGGGAAACCCAACCGTGAAAACCGACGTGCCCGCGCGAGCCTCTTTTGAGGGTACGATGGGCAAAGGAGTAAAATTGCTACCGCTGCATTTCAAGAGAGCGACATCATTAGTGGCGTCGATTTTTACCACTGTAGCTGCAAGTGCGCCCGTGGCCGTGATAACCTGAATACGCGAGGCACCCTGTACGACATGAGCTGCCGTTAGCACCAATCCATCGGAGGAAATAAACGTCCCCGATCCCGATGCCTTTGGCGACTGAGATGCCGAGGCTGTCTGCGGAAGGGGCGCTGGCGCCGATTCTACTGGTTCAAATGAATTTGATGGAATTGCGGTCTGAATTTCGCCGGCCCGCTTCCTTGCTGCCGCGACAGTATCAGGGCCGTAGAGCCTCTCAAAATAGGGAAGCCTATTTACGGCACCTTGATTTCCTTCGACACTGGCCACATATAGCCATGCCAGACCCTCAGTTTCATTTTTGATGACACCAAAGCCATTACAATATAATAAACCAAGATTTACGTCGCCCGTAGCAACCCCATTATATGCGGCTTTCAAATACCACTTTGTCGCTTCCGACGGGTCTTTACCTACACCGTTACCAAATAGGTAGCAATCGCCCAGCGCGTTTTGCGCAAATCCAAAATTCTGATCGGCTGCTTTTAGATACCAAATAATCGCCGTCTCAGGATTCTGAGCTACCCCCCTTCCGCTACGGTATTTATTGCCAAGCTCTGTCTGAGCAGAAGCATATCCCTCATCGGCTGCTTTCTGTATCCACTTCATGGCCTCAACCTGATCGGCCTTAATACCCGTGCCTGTAGCATAACAATCAGAAAGAGTGGTCTCCGCTGGAGCAAATCCCTGATCGGCTGCCTTTTGGTAACACTTTACAGCCTCCGTTGGGCTTTTACCTATATCATAACCAAATTGATAATCAGTGCCGAGTGCATATTGAGCAACCACATCCCCGCTATCCGCACGTTTTTTTAAGAAATCAAATCCGTGCCCTGCATACTTGCCTACGGCATAGGGATTACCTTCCATAGCAGCGGCATAAGTGCGGTCATCATCTTGTTTCTGTCGAATGCAGTCTGCGAGCCAAGACTTGGCAAGGCCGCTCCCACCATCGGCTGCTTTTTGAAACCATTTAATCGCATCTTCGAGACTCTGTTCCACTCCGGTGCCGCCCTGATAGCACAGAGCAAGACTGGTCTCCGCATCTGAGTTTCCCTGATCGGCTGCCTTGCGGTACCACCTGACTGCTTCAACAACGTCCTTATCTACACCGTCCCCTCCCATCTGATAACAAAGCCCTAGATGAAACTCTCCGACCGCATCGCCCTGATCGGCTGCCTTGCGGTACCATTTAGTGGCTTCCGTGTAATCTCTTTTAACACCCGTCCCAAATGCGTAACAAATACCGATTTGGGCCTGTGCTGCGGCATACCCCTGATCGGCTGCCTTGCGGTACCACTGAGCTGCTTGATTGAAGTCTGGTGGAACAACCTTGCCAGCTTGGTAGAGGTCCCCAAGTTCAGTTTGGCTCTTTGCGTCTCCTGCTTCGGCTTTTTCGCGTATGGAATCAATGCTGTCGTAAGCCGGGGGTGTCTTCGGCTCAGTCGCGGGCAGCATCCATGAGGAGTCGTAGTTAGTGCCATTGTTTGCGGGGGCTGTCTTCGCTACCACTTGTGATGGCTGATTGGTGACGGTAGCCGGAGCATCGGCTGTAGCCCATGCTGGTGGCGGCACCCGTGCGGGCTGATTGGTTGCAGCAACGGATGTGGGGGGCGGAGTTTCGGCAGATACCGAATTAGTGGCGACCACTGCACTAGGCTGATTGAGCGGTGCCGTTGTCTGGGCCTCTGCCGGAATGAACGAAGCCAGCAACCCTGCAACAAGCAAAATCGACCTGAGTCCAAATTTGGTCTTGGACGAGTGCATTTGTTTCACACTATGCCGGGTTGCGGCCAACTGAAAAGAAATTGCAGGTGGCAGGAACATAGGCCTCTCTGGTAGCACCCGTGTGGGCTGATTGGTAACAGATATCGAGGTAGGCGAAGAAATTGCAGGCACTGGCGGATTTGTGTTTTCGTCAGCGAGCACGAAAGGAGATGCACAACAAATCACGCCCAAAGTATCCGGCCCGTTGACGTTCTCATTGGCCTCATACTGCCATTTGACAAAACAGAGACCCCATGTCAAGCTTGGTTTTATTCTTATGAATAACAGGCTTGGTTCTCGATCCAAGGCGACACCGTTGAGTATTAATATCGAAGTTCTAGCAAACGTAAGACGAGAAGGTTCTCATCCTTGCCAAGCCGAGCGGATTATTACCCCGGCAGGTGATGCGATAGGGAAATTCGTCTGGGCGCTTGTTTTTAATGAAGAGCAGCTCAATGACTTCATCAACTTTCGTGACGGTTCATTCCCCGGTTGGAGAGACAAAATACCACTGCGCGAAATCTGGCCCATGGCCGTGCTGCATGACCTGGAAATCCCAGATGAGAGGAATCGAGGTAAAGGATTCGGCAAACGCGCGGTAGGGACTTTTCTAAAGCGCGCCAAAGCAAGCAAAGCAAACTGCGCATTCCTCAGAGTTGGCAACGGGAAAGAGGAAGACCAGTTGAACAAAAGCCTCCACATCTATAAGTCGCATGGCTTCATTCTCCTGGATCGAAAGGAACATGACAGTCACCTCATGTACTGCGATCTAGCAACCTCATCCTTTGGTACGGAAGCCTTACGATAGGGATTCACTATGTCTAGCAGCCTCAGAACAGACGCGCCTTAGTTCCCGGAATGCGGGTGCGATAACCCAAGAGCCGAGAGGTGTAAATCACCGGGAGATCAACGGTGAAACGGCGCCCTCAGCTTACTTTCCACCTCGCGCGACGTTGGACTGTTCTGTCGTTGGAGATATTTTCGGCACCGAAGGGACGTCCGGGAGATCGATCGGCGAATCATATCGCGCGGCCCTGCCGTCCGTCAGAAACGCGGCGGGTGCCTCATTTTCATAGGCCCTCTCCCACCACTGGCGAACAGCGTCGATGCGGCTTCGTAAAGAGGGCACGTCGCCTGGCTTTTCCTTGGACATTTCCCGCAGGGACGAAGCTGCCCTCTTAAGGTTGGCCTCGATCCCGGTCTTCCAGTAGAGGAGACCGTTCCTGAATTCCCTATCCTGGGGAAACTTATCAAGCGTGCCGGCCATGGCCGCAGCAAAGAATGCGTCATTGCAAACCCGGTGGTGATCCCAACGATTCATTCCACAGTAAACCAAGGAAGGCACCGTGCGTGCCTCGCGCGGAAGAAAGGCAAGCTGTCCGTGAGCTGCGGCATCCTGAATCGGGCCGTCTTGCTCAGGAAGGCTGATGAAAAGACCGGGTTTGGGATGTGGATGCCAGCTCAGGACGTTTTCCGGGATGAGCAAGGCCGGGTCGATTTTATCGAGTTCCCCGCTTTTGGCGGCCAGACGAACCAGCAGTTGGGATTTGTTCATGCGGAGATTCAGATAGGGGATGAACCATGCTTGATGACGTTACTTGCCGCCGATGCCGCCTTTTTCCTGGCCTAGCTGCGGATGTCCTTGGCCCTCGCGCGCGAACCGCTCGATGTCATCGTGAAGATTCGGAGCTTTCGGCCCGGTCAACGTATCCGATTCAGCGCGGGAAACGGAAAACTCAG
This sequence comes from Methylacidiphilales bacterium, assembly GCA_026225555.1. Classification (GTDB taxonomy): domain Bacteria; phylum Verrucomicrobiota; class Verrucomicrobiia; order Methylacidiphilales; family UBA1321; genus JABDGH01. The sequence continues at coordinate 48,364 of JAMFSY010000074.1, read as the reverse complement.
GGACGGACGATTCCACCTCCTTGGTGATGCCGTCCACGTCAAGGCCGCCCGCGCGCAATATGCCAACGGGCTTGAGCGCGGCCTTGATGGCGGGAGCGTCAACCAAGCCCAAGGTCGTGGCGCGTAGAAGGGCCACCACTTTGCCGGGATGGCGACCACAGATCTGGTAGAGGCCATCGATGTCTTTGCCGTAAGATGCCAGCTTCGTCGAGGGCCTTGAGCGGGGCGCTGTGGGCCTCCAGATTCGTTGGATCCACCTTTTGGGAGGCCGCAACCAGCCCCATGAGCATGTTGGTGATCGCCGGATCACCGTCCGCCATCCTGGTCATGGACATGACGTAACCGTTGCCGTCAAAGCGACGCTCCGGGTTAATTGGTTCAACTGAGACGCGGACATTGCCGGCGCGAGCCTGGGACTCAATTCCTTCCCAGTTGCCGCTTTTTACGTCCTCGACCAGGTCGTCGAGTTTGTACGGAGCCATCGCCTTCGCGGGCTTTACACCCTGGATCATTGCAAGGGAGTTGGCAGACGATATGGTCCACTCCGCTTGATCGACTATGTGGTTCACCCGGAAGGGCTGGGCATTGGGCGATCCGTAGGCCGCAACTTGTCCTTTGAGTGGATAGTTGCGGTAGAGCCCCAAATGTTCCTTGGCATAGAGGACGCCGAGGGCCTTAACCGGGTGGGAGTGGCACATCTCGTAAAACGTCCCGATTTCCTTTCCGGAAAGACCCGCCTGTCGCACGAGGTCAAATACCGAAAGCGGCCCGTTTGGATCGAGGTCACCGTAAGCCGGCGCCATCACGGCCATCATCCTCAGTGCCGCGGCTGCCTTGAGGTCACCCTGGGCCAGATCAGCGATTTCCTGATCGAGACCGGACTGGGTGATTTTCATTTTGGACTTCAGATCAGGCATCGTGGCGACTCTCTTCGCCGCAGTCGGCCCTAACCCAGTATGGTCATCAACGACAGGCGGAATATCCACAGCCTTGGGGATTAACCCTGATGCCTTTCCATCGAGAACTGCCTGGGTATAGTTATCGTGGGTATCAGCTACCTGAGGCTGAGCCCCAGGCTCGGCAAAACCGGAAATGACGTTCTTGATGATCCGCTCCCGCCGAGCATCGGGATCTTCTCGCGGTATGACCGGTGGAAGGTTTTTTCCAGAGGAAAAGGTACCGGTAAGCCTGGATGGGATGGATTGGAGCCACTGGAGAAATTTATTCATAAGTTATGTCCTGTGTCTGAGTTTGATGTAACTGAGGAGCAGCGTTGCTATTTGCCCTCTGGGTCGTGGCTCTTCCGCTGATCCCGGGCTTCGCGGGAAAGCCGCTGAATGTCGGCAGAAACATGGGGAGTTTCCGGCCCGGTCAGCGGTGGCGGCGACACCCGGGAGGCGGAGAATTCCGGGACGGCGGATTCCACCGCCGTGACGATGCCATCCACGTCCAGGCCGCCGGCGCGCAAGATGCCGACCGGCTGGAGGGCGGCTTTAATGGCAGGAGCGTCAACTAGGCCCAAGGTCGTGGCCCGAAGGACTGCCACCATCTTGCCCGGATGGCGATTACAGAGCTGATAAAGACCCTCGATGTCCTTGCCGTAGATGCCGGATTCGTCGAGGGCTACCAAGGGAAGCTGGCGAGGATCATCGGTTCCCGAACCGCCATCGCGAACGACTTTCGTCTTGGGATCAACCTTGGGACCAGCCTCGGTGACGGACTCCAGGATACGGATGACTCCCGCATCCCCGTCGGCCAGGCGAGAGACAGTCTCGCTCATCCCATCCCAATGGCGGATCCTCTTGTTCCGTCCTTCTTCGGAGGCGAAAGCAATGACGAATTTTTCTGCGCTGCGAATTACCTTCGACTCCAAAAGACGATTGAGCGATTCAGAAAGTGCCTGGGCCTGCTCCCTGTCTTTCAAGTAGTGAAGAGACACTCCCCAGGCATGGCCCGGTTTGGCGCCCGAAAGCTTGACCCCGACACCACCCAAGGCGCCGCCACGAGCGACGCTGAAAGAGGGCGCCTCGGAAAGGGAGTCATTGGTCGGCAGAAGAGGGCCAGGACTGAGAATTCCGGGCTCGACCAAGTCATTGAGAGCCTTGGCGACCGCTTCGCAGTCCCCGCGATCGTCCATGTGGTGGACCGGAATGCCCCATATTTCCTTCCCGCGTTTTTCCCAGAGGACCAGATCGGCACCGTTGCCCTCCCGGTCGGGGCTTACCTCAAACGAAAGTTTGCCCTTGTCGCCATCAACAGGCCGCAGGACTTGGCGGCGTTCTCCATGCAAGTGTTCGAGGTCGGAATTCTGAGTGGGTGTGGTCATAGTTGTCTCCTGTGACCTAGGTATGATTCAACTGAGTTCCGGCGTAAACCGGCTAACCGTTACTTTTTTCATCTTTTTTTCAGCCCCGGTTAGACGGGCATTCTCGGGACGCCGCGCTTACGGCAGGGGTGCAACCAGTGCCTGCAGGATCGACTCATCCGGTGTGGCGGGCGATCATGGCGGGGATATGGACCGGGAAATAATCAGCGCGAAGACGGGGGGGCTCTTTGGTTATGGCGCATCGAAGAAATACAGTGCCGCTAACCGTGCGAAGAGATTCCTCCAATGCCAAGCGGCCGCAGTGCGACATGGGGGAATCTGCCTGTCAGCCGCCTTCACTGACACAAAGACGAAGCTGCGGTGGCGTTGCGCAAAGGGACACGAGTGGGAAGCGCTGCCATGGAATGTTCTGAAGGGTCATTGGTGTTTGATTTGCGGTAACGAACGGCAGGGCCGGGCCAAAGCGCACTCGATTCTGGAAGCGCAAAAACTCGCCACCGACAGAGGCGGAATTTGCCTTTCTTCCGACTACGTCAACAACTACACCAAACTTCGGTGGCAGTGTGCCAAAGGTCATGAATGGGAGGCCGTACCCACCAGTATATCCCGCGGTAGTTGGTGTCCGATCTGCGTAGGCAAGTTGCCGCCAACACAGGCCCTCGCAGAGTTGCGGCAGGCAGCATCGCAGAAGGGTGGCGCCCTGCTCAGCGACAGATATGCGGGGGCAAAGGGGAAGCTCAGGTGGAAATGTGCGGACGGACACGAATGGGAAGCAACATCAACCGGCATCAAGCAGGGCAGTTGGTGTCCGGTTTGTGGGGGATCCCAACCATTGACGCTGGCCGACTGCCAAGCCGCTGCGAAGAGCCTTGGCGGAAAATGCTTATCCGCAAAGTACATCAACAGCCACACTCCCCTTCTTTGGCGTTGCGCCGACGGTCACGAATGGGAAGCAAGTCCCACCCATGTGCGGGATGGCCACTGGTGCCCGAACTGCTCGGTTGGTATCTCCGAAAGGATTTGCCGGGCACTCTTTGAGTACACCACGGGAGTCCTGTTTCCAAAAAGACGACCGACTTGGTTGAAGAACGAGTCTGGCAACTGGATGGAGCTTGATGGATACGCGGAGTCTCTTCGCCTGGCATTCGAGTACCACGGCCAACAACATTACGAACAATCGGCGTTCTTCCACCGAGATGAGGCAGCATTTCGCCAGCGAATCCGGGACGACACCACAAAACGGACTCTCTGCAAAGAGAACGGCGTTACCCTCATCGAGGTCCCCTACACAATCAAACACCACGATTTGCAGTCCTTTCTCCTCAAGGAACTGAGAGCTTTGCCAAACTCGGCGATCATCCAGACCACGAAGGACGTGAATCTAGGCGATCTGGGCGTAAGGAATTTTCGTCGTCTCGACGAGATGAGAGCGATCGCTGCATCCCGCGGAGGACTTTGTCTCTCTGACTTTTATCTAAACAATACCCATAAGCTGCGGTGGAGGTGCTCTAGTGGCCACGAATGGGAGGCAGTGCCGGGAAGCGTGAAGGCCGGCTCCTGGTGTTCGATTTGCGGTGACGTGGAAGCCGCCCGAAAGCGGGCATACACGATTCAGGATATGCGAGCCCTCGCGAAGGCCAAAGGTGGCGTCTGTCTTTCCCACGATTATCACAATGTGAAATCACGTCTGCTCTGGCGCTGTTGCCATGGCCACGAATGGGAGACACAAGCCTCAGTGATTATCTCCGGCCATTGGTGTCCGAAATGTGAAAAGGAGCGCCTTGGGCGTAAATATTCTCTGACCATTGATGACATGCGCAAGGCGGCTGCCGATCACGGTGGGGACTGTCTTTCGACGAGCTATCGGTCCAATCGCTCTCGGCTGCGTTGGAAATGCGCGAAGGGACATGAAGGGGAAGCCGTTGCCGGCAGCATTCGGCGAGGTTCATGGTGTCCCGTATGTAGCGGACGTCGCCCTTCTTCGGAGGGCGGAAGGTAGTCAGCGTAGCGCTTGAGACCGCCAGGGTTTCCCTTGGGTGCCCGGATACCGAAGCGCCCACCGGAGCGCGTAAGCTTCCTCCTCGTTCTCATGGTCCCCCGGCCACCTTGAAATCAGGAATGCCTGCAGTTGCCTCGCCGAATACTTGAGCACCTGCAGTGGGGGATAGAGATGGCTTTGCGGCCATTTCAGATCAGACAGATACCGGCTGTGGTTGATCTTGAAGGGCAACCGGTGGGCGGCGTGTTCTGCGATAGAACGCTGGAGTAGCGATAAGGCTGTGGACCGCGGCAGGAGGTCACAAGGAATGACGATGGCAAACGAGCGCGCCGCGAGAAGCCGTACCTGATCCCGCTGCTGAATGAGGGCGACGTTTACCGGGTGCGTCTGGCAACGTCCCATCAGGAGTTCGGCCTCAGCCAACCAGCCCGCCAGCGAATGACGGGCCAGCGCATCATGTGGGCCGTTGAGAAGGTATCGCACTCGCTCTGGAAAGCGGAGCTGGTGAAAACTGATAAGGTCCTCGTAGTTCTTGAACTCGTCAAAGCGGGCGTCCCATATTTGCGAAGAGTCGGGCGCATAGTAAGCGTGATAGCTGTAGAGCCCCACCGGACGGATGCGAGCTATGCCGGTTTTGGCAGGGCGGGCCGCCTTCAGGAGAAGCTGCCCAAGGCGCTGGGTGAGGACTGGACGTGTTTCCGGGTGGACCGCTAAGTGTCTGTTCAGGTCCATCGAACTGACGGGCCGCTTCAACTCATGCGCCAGAGCCGAGACCATGTCGTAAAGTTTGCGATTCTCGCTGGGCATAGCGCTCATGGCTTGGACGGGATCAGAGCGATGCGCGCAAGGATCTGCCTTATGGATTCCTCGTTTACGCACTGCTCCTGCCTCAACAAGCCCGCAAAAAAGGACATGCGGCGGAAGTTCCCGTCTCCGACGCCCTTGTGAATTAGGCGTGCTAGTTTTAACGCCTCGGGGTTCTTCTCTTTGGCTTGGGCAATCAAGGTCGCGAGTCCCGCCGGCACCCACTCGCGCAAGATCGCGAGCATTTCCTCGACGCTCATGTTATCGGCCTTCTCGCTGCGTACAGTCCTCGACATGCCGGCGGAATTGGCGGCCAGCCAGCCGCTGACGGGCTGAGCCGCGGCCATGACCAAGCCAAGGCGATGTCCATGCTGGTTGCAGTAGTCGATCAGGGTGACGATTCCGATCAGGGAATCCTTTGCGAGGGAATCGGCTTCGTCCAGGAGCAGGAGCTTGATCTTCCGGCCCGCGAACTCCCGGAGCCCAAGCTTGCAGGCGATCTGGAGGTTGCTCGAAGACACGTGCGCCTCGCGGACGCCGAACTCAAAAAGTATATCTTTCACTCCTCGGGTATGACCTTGGGTTGCGCAGGCCCGATGATAATGGGCATTTCCGTCCAGGCCGGACGAGGGGTACCGATTTTTGACGGTGCGGAGTGCAATGCTTTTGCCGGAACCGTTGGGACCGGTGATGGTCCCAATGCAATCGAGTAGAACCGCGTCCTTGGCGAGCTGGACTGCCCGATCGATCAAACCGGTGGTTATGATGGGGAGATCGGTCGTCATGATTGCTCCTCGGTGCGCACCACGGGAATCTCGGCCAGCGGGGGTTCTGCCGCCGGCGCCTCGACCTTGATTTCGCTGGCCGGAATTTCCATCGCCCCGGGCGGTGCGATCGTGGGATCGGGCAGGACGGCGGGCGCCATGCTTTTGAGTATCTTGGCTAGGCGGTGAAGCTCGATGGTGCGCTCGACGCGGAAGGTTTTGATGGTGTCCGCGATCTCCGTGCTGTGCGCGATGTTGGTCAGCACGCCGAGGTAGCGGCCTTCGATGTAGGCTTCGACGTAGTCGTAAGGCTTATCAGGGGATACCCGCACTGTTATCGTTTCATCGACGAGCCCAGTCAGGCACGGATCGGTGTACGTGTTGCCATCGTCCAGGTGAACGCCGTCGCGCTGCACCTGGGCGGGCATGCGCACCATGGTGGCGTTAATCACATCTTCAGCGACGACACCCAGGCCCTTCGCATCCGCCAGCAGATGATGCCACGCCTCCCACGGGCTCATCTTGAGCGAAGAATGGATGTCGGAGTGGTATTTGGCCATGTACTGCGACACCAACCTTGGTAAGACGGGCCACGGGATGGCGCTTTCGCGAGCGGACGCAAGCCCGTTGATCTGGTCGGAAAAGCCATTCAAGCGACGGACAAGTCCGTCCTGAATGGTTCTGAAAAATCTCTCAACCTTGCCATTGGCGCTCGGCGATTCGGTGGGGATTTCGTGGCGAATGATATTCAAGCGCAACAGGCAATCGGCATAATCCTCGGATTCAAATACACCGCCGTTATCGCTCTGGATGCCATCGGGTTTGCCGCAAAAGGGATACGACGGGTCGTGCTTGGCCAGGATCGCCATGCGCAGGGTCAGGAGAAGATCGGCCCGGTTGGGCTCATAGCGGAACAAACGCCACCCCATGACGACACGGGTCGCTTCATCAATGAAAACGATGATAAATGGATGAAACAAAACCATGGTGGTTGTGTCGAGGACCCAAATCGGAAGCTCGCAAATATCGACCTGCCAACAGGTATTCGGACAAACGGGAGCGTGGCGACCCACGAGCGCTTTGAGGTCGAAATGGACCTTGCGCCCGCCGGCGAGCAGGGTCGTGAGATCCGCGGGCAGCGCTTTGACCAGCCGACATAGCGAGGAGTAGCCGATATTCTGCCAGCCCTTGGCCTCGCAGGTTTCAACCAGGAGAGTGTGCAGGGATTTGAGCTTCGCCTTTTTATGCTGCTCCAGAAAGCTGAGGACGAACTGGAATACCCGCTCGTCGATGGGTTTGACCTTGCGGCCTGAGTGGCCTTTACGCTTATCAGCCAGATTCCTGGAGCCGAGACGAGCCGCGGCGATGCGACGGCGAAGCGTGGTGGCCGATATCTTGTTTTCCTTGGCGAATGCCTCAACTGATTGCCCTGAGCGGGCAAAGCGATCTAGCAACGTAGCCTTGGTGAGAACATCGTCGAGCTGATCTCCATCGAATAAGTTTGGGACTTCAGACTTTGAATCTTCTTTGGGCATGCCACCTATTTTGCGGCATCCAGAAAAACTGGATATAGGTCAATGGAGCCATAGCCCGACTCCCAAATTCCGCCGGTTCATCTAGGGCTTTTCGGGATCGGGGATGTCCGCGCCGTCACGGAGGTAACGGGTGAGTCGAATTGTACGGGCTTCGATGGCGACCGGATAGAGCCCAGCCGTCATGCCTATCTTTTCAATCTGTTTCACCTGCTTGCGAATGACCTTGTCCATGTCCTCGACCCGAAAAGTCACCTGGTACTTTCCCGGTTTCCGGTCCCGATAGGCCACCCGAATCTCGGGCAGCACGGAATAGATCACCTCACGGTAGAAGGGAGTCGAAAAGGCCGCCACCCAGGGAAGGATGGGGCACTCCTTGAGTAGACGTTTGCAGAAGACCCGGTACGCCGGGATCTCGAACCGTACCTTCTTGCTCCCAACACTGGGAAAGCCCAGGTGGAGCGTATTGCGCAGAGCTAGGGCGCTATCACGTTTGGCTACGGCAGCCTCGGTGAAAAGGGCGAGAAAACCAGTGATCTGCTGCTTCAGAATCTCCTCCTCGGAGAAGGTGTAAACGATCGGGAAATGATTTCGCATGCCCCGAGATAGGGAGCGGCGAAATAGCTAATCGCTGCCAGCCTCGACCATTGATCTCTTCGGAATCTGAGTCTTGCTCGATTTCCAGTACGGCACGATCTGGTCGAGGTCAGAGGGAACAAAGATCTGTGCTACCGAAGCCCCCGCCGCGATGTGCTCTGGGTTGGCGGTTGCGAAAGCGAAGTCGGGTCCTACTACCCGGTGCATGGCCGCCAGGGAGAACGCCACTTTGGCGTCGATCCGCGCGTCCTTTGCCAGTTGGAGGGCCTTTTCCAGGTCAGATGCAATCACCGGCAGGGTTTCGATGTCAGCGCCGCTAAAGGCCTGAAGGCGACGGCATATATCCTCAATGGAATTGGACAAAGTTGGAAGAGCGCCACGCGGAGGAGTTCCCACTTCTTTCTTTTGGAAGGCTGATAGCAGCGCCGTCCACAGGTCTTCCATGACAAACGGGGTGACGAACCCCCGGATGCTTTTGTTTTTCGCATCGTAAACGAGACCTTCACACTGCGCGGAACGCGGAGAGACATATCCGAGCCTCTGACTATCCATGGCGAGCATTACGATGGAGGAGTCGATAAGTACAGCGGATCCTGGCTTTATCTTGCCAAGGTCGGGATGTCCCGATGGTAGGATGAGAGTGTCTTTCTCCGGGATATCGAGCCGCGGATAAAAGGCTTCCCTGAATTCCCGGCGCGGCTGCGATTTCTCAGGAGATTCCCACAGGTACCAACGGATCGCCCGGTTCAAAGCATGGGAGATGGAGTAACCGCGAACCCGCTTGAGCATTTCTAGGCTGGCCCGGGTCTCGTCGGAGATGATGGTGGTTATCTTGACGCAGTCCAGAATCGGCATGCGTCTTATTTCGGGCCTATCGACTTTGATCGTGGGAGACAGCGGATCGAGATCTTCATGGGCAACATAGCTTGCCACGGCCTGCTCCAGGATATGGCGCATGGTGCAGGACCTCTCAACCGCGGTCAGCACAACGCGATCGCGGAAGCTCTTAGTCAGGTGCGTTGTCAGGCGCATAACATATAAAACCACATCTATGGCTATATCGGATTTCGCGGGCGGAACCTGAGTGGCCCGCTGAAGCAAGTTTGACTGGATGCGACCGATCTAGGATGCAATACGGCGGATCCCATTGCACTGCAGTTTCAAGCGCGCCCGAGCCCACATGGCTAACCCATATTTAGCCACATCGATGGGTTAGTCAGCGGCGGGTTCGCCCCCCCTCCCGGCTATCTCGCGCGCATGCATACAAATATTGCTTGGTCATCACCCGAAATAAACATCAACGCAGATAACATCTACAAGGAACTCAAGTTGAGGGCAACGCCGGAGACGGAACTCCCAACGGAGGTCCTCAATCTCTGGGCCGAGCGTTGCGCTTTTCTGAGCGAGATGAAGCGGCTCGGAAAATCCCCGGAACAGTACGCCGCGTTCCTGAAGGAGAATCGGCCTAAAGAAGAGGATCATCATAGCGCGTCGACGTTGCGGCGTTGGAGGAAGATGAAGGCCTACGACGAAAGGAATGGCACTCGTACCTTGGGCGGCCAGCGCCGTCCCGGGCGCCCGCCGGCAATCAGCGACATCGTCCTCCTTCTTTGCATGCCTGGCTGGCTCAAGCGCCGCACCAAGGCTTCCACCGTTCATTATGAAAAGGTGGAACAATATTGCAAAGAGAGACATCTCAAGATGGTGAGCTACGCCACCTATCGGCGATGGGCTAAGCTTTTCGATCAGGATTTCCTGGAGAAGAATATCCTGTCGCGCTTGGACTGGTACGCCAAAAATGCTCCGACGATTTTCCAGCCCGATGGCAATTCCAATGACGTGTGGATCGCGGATGCCTGCGAGCTTGGTATCTGGGTCTTCGACGGCAAGAACACCTTCAAGCCTAATATCGTCGTCATCATCGACAAAAAATCCAGGCTGGTCATGGGTTGGATGATCTCGAAGTTTCCGATCAGGACGGAGGATACGGTTGGCTGCCTGAAAATGGCCGTCATGCCCAAGCGGAATAGAGCTACGACGTGGTGCGGCAAACCGCGAGTGCTGCAGCTCGATAATGGTGGCCCTTTCAAATCGGCTCAATTTTTGGCCAATCTTGCTCGCCTAGGTACCGAGCCGGATTATTGCTATCCGGAGTGCCCCCAGGAAAAAGGGCGTATTGAGCGCTTCTTCGGAACCCTTGGGGAGCGATTCGTCAAAAGCTTCGAGGACAAGATCGTAGGTCTCCAGATTCCTGATGAGGAGGCTGAAGACGTGCAGCGCGGTCGCGCGCAGGCGTGGTGGGACCGCGTGGTTAGCCAACTGAACGATTACATGGCCGATTACTGCGTAAGTCGGGTGCATTCGGCCCATAACAAGACTCCGTATGAATCATGGTATGAAGGGATTGAAGACAGTTCCTTGGTCTGCCTCGATTACAAGGAGGTGTTGGGGAAGATCTATGTTGAGAAGGAATTGATCGCAACCAAGGCTGGCGTACAAATCCTCCCGGGCCAATTCTGGATCAACGAGAACTTCGTTGGCCTGAAATTCGGCGAGGACAAGATCACGGTGCAGTTGCCTCCCGATGGAGTTGATAAGGGGCCGGTTCGAGCCTTCCTTGGCCACGTTCCACTGGGAGTGCTCAAGCGCAATGGTGAGGATGCTACCCTAGCGCCCACGGTCAAGGCAGCCCTAAAGACGCACGAAGGGGGTATCAAGGATATGAACCAGGCTCTTAACGGCTTCTTTGAGCGCACCGCAAAGTACCTGGGTGATCTGGTGGGTGGCGAACCTGAGCCGAAGGCCAAGTCCTCCGGCAAAAAGGCTCCGCCTAAGCGCTCCCGCCGCTCCAAGCCCGAAGGCATCGTGGCCACCACGGTGGTTGTAGGTGACGTGAAATGAACTCCTCACTTCCTACAGTGACGTTCCCGTGGATGGCGAAGTTCGCGCAAACGGCCAAGGAGGCTCGCGAGGCGGGCTTGGCCATGGTTCTGGCGGGTCCGCCTCAAAGCGGCAAAACGCACCTTCTGGAGATCGAGCGAAGATCCATGTGCGCAACCGATCAGGAACCTCTGTTCATCCGGCTGCAGCGGGAGACTAATGCCCTCAAGCTGTTCCAAGTGCTGCTTCTCAATGTGGCGGCCAGCACCATGCCCCGGGACTGGAGGCTCTACAGCTTGAGCTGTCTGGCATCACTCCTCACTCGGCGGCTCCAGTTTGGCAATGTTGGGTTGGTCATTCTGACCAACTGCCAGGTGGTGGATCGAGAGTCCTTCAACGTGCTCTTCGATGTGATGGCCCAGTTGCGGCAGTTCAAGCATCCCTGCGGGCTCATTCTGGCTGGTTCCGGAGATATCACCGACCTTGAGGACCTCACTGGCGATAGGGCAGCGAGCGTTCGACAGTACGTTGCGGTCCCGGCGCTAAGTCTTGCCGACATCACAGCGTGCCTTAAGGCATGGTGCAAGGACGGGCCCGAACTTGCCGAACGGGCGAAGGAGTCCGAGCCAGACGCGATCAGGGCGATTGAGTTGGTCGCCGAGTCGAGTCTGGGCAACATCGGTCGCGTATATCGATTTGCTGATCTCAAGAATCGGAAGTTTGCCGACGAGGTGTTCACGCTCCGTTTGGTGAAGGCTGTGTACGCGGAAATGCGCGTAGTGGCGAAATCCAAAGATAATACTTAACTTCGGGGTGTACGCCCCGTATTTAGGGTGGAGTGAAGACACTCACTCACATTAGGGCCACCAGCGCCGAGGGGTTGCTGGTGGCCTTCGGGCACCGGGGGGATGCACCGGAGGATCTTTGGTGCATGCTCTTCGATGCCGGCAGCGTGGCCACGATCGCGCGCACCGGGCAAGAGGTCGTTTTCACAGCGCGTGAAGTTTCTGCTCCGGCGTTCAATCCGCATCTGCACTGGGTGGTGACCTTACTCTTCCGCATGGAGGCGGACGCGGAGGGTGCGGAATCGACCCTGCGGAGCCTGCGGCCAGCGGAGTTTTTTCAAAGCAAGGATCTCACCGGCATTATCGCCCACTGCGGCCACAGCTTTCAATCGGTCGGCGTGCCTGCTTCCGCACTCGAAGCAATCGCGAAGCGGAGGGGGCTCGCGCTAAAGCTCGTTTCAGCGGAGAGCAGTGAGCACCGGGACTACTACGCGGTGTCAGAGCAGGGTTGATAAATAATGGGTCCGCCGAACTGGCCTTCGTGCTGGTCGCCATCTTTTTTGCGCGCGACTTACGTCTCTCTGTTCGGGGCTACGCCCCTCACAGAGAGACGTAAGTTATTAAGCGGGAACAAGCCGTCACCTTATCTGAGAATAACTCACCATGTAATGTGAGAGATACTCACCAAGTATTATGATTAGCTACATAAGCCCTTCCCGTTGGCCAATATCCTTTTTTCTGACAGTTATCTGACAAACCCCGCTAGCTATGCGCCCATGTGTTCGTGGATGCTCTGAGAGGGGATGATTCCATCCGTCGCGACTGTCTTAGAAGGCCTGGCATTCGCAGGGAACGGACTGCGTTTGCTTTTACATTCCAAGATTCCCTGATTACCCTTCCCAAATGTGAGAGGGCCGCCCACGCATTGATCTCCATTTCTCCAGGCCATCATGGTAGAATTGGGACAATCATCGGGGCACGTTGAATAGCGGCCTCGTGAATCCGGTATGAGTCTATTACAAGAAATTCAGAATTTATCCATAGACGGAACTTCCGATCTGGAGACATTGCTACGCAAGTGTAGGATTTTAGCAGCCCGCCTCAAAAACGAAGAATTCACAAATTGGGTTCGATGTGAGTTAGATGGCTATAATGGTACAGTTGATCTGCCCAATTATCGAAAACTGCATACTTCTTGTTTCGGGCATTTCTCCGGCCCTGGAGGTAGGCAGTTACAAAATGCCCCCATCGCAGAAGTCTGTATCCCAGCAGGATTACGCAAATTGCTCACGCACGTTAATTTTGAACAGGGCATCAGTTCAATAAAGGAGCAAATAAGAGCCAACGAAGAACATGGATATCTCCGTTTTTCTTGGCCAGCCGATACTAGCCCTTTGTTTGGAAACAGTATCTACGATGGGATGTATCTGATGCAAGCGTGGCAGTTAGTGAATGTTTCGTTTCTCGTAGCCATTTTAAGCACTGTTCGGAACCGGATTCTCGATTTCGTTCTTGAAATAGAATCAGCCAATCCCGAAGCGGGCGAGGCGCCGATGAACTCTATTCCTGTTCCTAAAGATCGGGTAACACAAATTTTCCATCAAAACATCTTTGGCAATGTTGGAAATATTGCATCGGGGCATGATATTCATCAAAATGCGACCGTCAGTGTCAACGAAGGCGATTTGAAAAGTCTCACCAGTTATCTCGAAGCTCAAGGTATCAAGTCCGATGATCTTCAAGGGCTGAAAACAGCTTTAAATGCAGATGGTAAGCTACCCCAGTCTGGCCTTGGAAAATCGGTCTCGAGATGGCTGGGAAAAATGGTTCAAAAATCTGCCGAAGGGACATGGGAAATTGGCGTCGGTACCGCCGCAGGGATTCTGACTGAAGCACTGAAAGCATTTTATGGATTATGAGCAAGAAGCAGGCATCTCCCGATCCGCATCCTATCAGAACTAACATAATTGGTTCTTTGGTCGCAGCGATTGTCACTCCGCTAATCGTATCACTAATTCCAGGCGCGTGGTCCTTCTTGGCAAAATGCGTTACGTCATTTTATCTCTGGAGCATCTCGGATCATTCAATCTCGGGGTGGATGATGACCGTTTTTATGCTTTGCGCGGCGCTCGTGCTTTTTATTGGCCTGAAACTCTTACGCGGGACTTCATCCAAGCCTGACTGGAGAGGTTACATCACTGATGAATTTTTCGGACTTATTTGGCACTGGAATTACTACGGACACGATATTGCAAGTCTTGCATGCTTTTGTCCCAAATGTTCGATGCAGGTTAACCCTCAAAATCGAAGCTCATTTACTGCTGTTGATCGAATTGGATTCTACTGCGAACACTGCGAACAAGATCGTGGAGAATTTGAAGAAAGCTGGGAGGATCTCGAAAATAAAGTGATAAGATCCATTCAACGCAAGTTAAGAACTAACGAATGGCAGCTTCGAGCGGCTTCAGAAGACTAAGTAATCATTTAGGCACGGATCGGAATATTTGATGTAAACACCCGATCCTTAGCGTCAGTTATGCCTGCCTCATGAAGTACGTTTACAAAAGCTTCGTACATTGCCCATGGGTAGGAGGAAGGACCTATAATTAGTCGGTCGAAGAGGCGGGTGATTTCAAAGTCACTATTATCTGATGAACCTTTTTTTCCAAAGGTATCTTAAAAACAGTTTGGGGAATCCCTCCAATGATTTCCGAAGATCGCTCCATTAGCGGTGATGGATTACGGTTAGGGGCATGAAGTATTCTCCACTCTCTCTCCTCGCGAAAGCCTTCATGTTTTAGGCAAGCCACCCTACTTAGAAGCATATGAAATACAGCACCAATAATTTCTTCACGATTTAGCGAACTGATAAAAGATGCATTGGACTTCAGGCTTTCACTCACATCATCCATTTCTTTGTGAACATCGTTTTCGGATAGGTATGCTATTGGACTAAAGACAAGGTTCAACGGATTACCTGACTCCATTATCCAAGGAATTTTAATTACGATTGCGACTCGGGCCGTGCCGCCGCCAAAAGCTCGCCACATTGACAGACGTCCATGGACATTCTCGCTTTGGTCATGCTCCGATATTGACGTGATATAGGTATTAAACCTGATATCGTTCCAATGCTGATTAAAGCGATTTATCGCCTCAAGAGCCGCGCCTTGAAAATGAGCATCAAATGCGTCGGTAAAAACTTGTAATCTTGTTTTGTCGGCGAAATAATTCTGTAGGATGTCAAAGCCGTGCTGAACCTCTCGATAGTCGGCCATACATGTAGCGTTTCGCATCCAGACACGTTTACTTCCAATAATCCGAAGCGCCGATTCCGCAGAAGTGTAATGAACAAAATGCGCAATCGGATTTTCCCTGATCTTAGGATTTCCGTAGAGTTTACTACGCTGCTTTATCCCATAGGGCCAAAAAATATTAGCTAGCTTAATTTCTCTTTCTATCTCGCTCCAATTAATATTTTTCTCCTGACTCTTTTCAATCATCGCGGTGTCTCCTCATCAGCGTTATTGTAGCAGAAGTATTGCTCCCCACTCTCCTTTGCCAAACGTTTTCACAATGTTGGCCTTAAGACCCTTCCAACAGCAACGCTTTACCCTCTAAGGATGTCCCCAATCGAAACCCGTAGATGTCGGGTAATCTGTTGCACTGTTCGCAGAGTTACATTTTGTTCTGCTCGCTCAAGGCGTTGGAGAGATGACGCCGATATGCCCAGCTTTGGGGCAAAACTTCGGAAAGTTTTGTCACCTCTCGCTTTGCGCAGGTAATCTCCTAATTGGCGTTCGTAAGTGATAGCTTTGGCCACTCACGGATTTTTATTGAAAACTTGAACCACATATGGGACAAGCTTGCGGGGCTGACCGTTGTCTACGGCCTCGCATAAGGAGCCGAATTATGGGTGACAGTCGAAAATCGAATAGTGGAGGTTGCTCTGGCCTAATTTTCATCGCAATCGCCATAGGTGGCGTGTTTTTCTGGGAACATCTAAAGCCCGAAGCACCAACAAACCAGCAGGTTACCAGTAGCCCCACCTCGGTTTCATTGCCTGCCTCCCCCGCGACTGCTCCAGCGCCTGAGACTTCTCCTCCACCCACTCCAATCCAGCCGCAACCTGACACAGCCTCGTTGAATACATTCGTTCACCCTGTCCATGACAATTATGGCATGATTACCTTGGCCGATGGTACTTCCCTCGTAAACGTCATGGTTACGAAAGTCGATCCGGCCGGTGTGACCTTGTTCTACGACGGAGGCGGCGGCACTATCCCTTTTGAGAAATTCAGGAATAACGGAGTGCCACCTGACATTCGAAAAATTTACGGATTTGATCCAGTTTTGGCTGATGCTTATCGAAAAACAGAAACTGAACTTACGTCAGCCAACGCTGCACAGATAGCCGACGCCGCTAAGGTCAGTGCTCAAGCTCAAGCCGACGCCGAGCGATTGGTAAAAGAAAAAGAAGCCTTTATCGCGGGCTTGGAACAAGTTGGCTTTGACAGTTCCATCGTGAAATCGGTTTCTGTTCGAAATAATTGGGTCACGATTGTTGTTTCGAATGTCTTTCACGTTATGTCCTATCAGACACGTTTACAGACTGCCCAGGATTTCGAAAAAATATGGAGCGCAGTTCATACTGAGACGAATGATGATCCTGCTGCGGTGCGCATCACCGACTACAATGGAAATGAGGTAGGCGGCTCCGGACTCATGGGAATTTGGGTAAAGAACAGGTAGCAAGTCCGAAAAGTGTTTCGGCTGCGTATCAAAATTTCTCCCTTTACCGGGAATCTTTTCTCGTTCGAATTTTCCTCAGTCGTCCAAAATTGGAAAGTGTGTGTGTAAAGCTCCGTTCTAATATATTCATCGGAAAAGTGGGTGCTGGACGGAACCTGCGAAGGAAGTGTTGTCGTAGAAGACTCCTGACCTTTTACACGTCTGGCGTTGTTTGGCTCTGGCCATCCAATTTCCTGACCGTTGCTTTCTCTACTCTCTTACCCCTGTCCTTCCGTCCTTCCATGCCAATACTTTTGTAAATGCGGCAGCCGATAATAAATCCCTCTGGCGTACCCGGGCGGACGTGAGGATCGAAATTCATGATGCACGTTTTATGTATCCAGAACGGGAAATCCGAACCCGTTCTCGAAGCATTTAAAGTTTTTTCTCAATCGCTGCGATTTCGGCTTTTACGGCGCCGAGCCGTGCCCTCAAGGCCTTCATAGCCGTCGGGAGTACTTCCAGCCGCGCTCTTAACAAAGTGATTTGACCGGCGGCATGCCCAGACTTGTCAAGCGCGTGCGCTTCATGGGCGAATAAATAATCCAAAATCACTTGCTGCCAACCCCGGATGCCGTGTTCGAGATCCGGTGCGTAATTTTCAGCTCGCTCCACCTGTCCAACGAGATCAGCCTTCTCCGAGAGCAATCGATTATAATGGCGCTGTAGTTCCAATAATCTGGCCTCTTCCCTCTCGGCGTCTTCAAGCGACTGTGTCGCTTGCTCTTTCTTAGCTAAGAGTTGGCTAAGACTCGTCAAAATGCTCGGCGAACTGGAAAGAAGATGCTGGCGTTTGGCGGCGTTGCGTTGCGCCATTTGTTCAAATTCTGAAAGTTCATTGAAAAGCACGGAGTTTCCTTTTTTTGATTGTTTTCGTTAAGGCGTCTGGAGAGAAAGACTCTTCGTAAAACTCGAATATCTTTGCAGCGGCGTCAGCCCCCATCATTTCTTCATACCTGGCGCGGAGACTCCATTTGAGTTCGGTTACGAAATGAAGGCTCTGTTCCAGAAGATCAGCTGCTTTCCGGTTTCTAAGGAGCAAGAGGGCTTCCTTGGAAGACTGGAGCGACAATTGAGCATTTCCCAAGGCAACGGAAGCGCTTTTATGAAGCGTCCTTTGATCGATCTCGCGTTCCCGGCGAATGAATTCAGTACGGCTCACGACTTCAACTACCACATCAATCCTGATGTTCTGGCCCAGGCGTTGCCTGAGCCATACCGTCCAAAGACCTATGCTGGCTGGGGCGTCGGGGGCGTTTGCATGATTCGTTTCAAGGGTCTTCGTCCTTTGGGGGTGCCGGCTTTGATAGGCTTGGGTTCCGAGAACGCTGCTCACCGCATTGCTGTCTCGTGGAATCAGGACGGCAAAGAAATGGATGGCGTCTACATCCCGCGGCGCGACACAAACTCCTGGTTCAACAAGACGCTGGGCGGAACGGTATTTCCAGGAATTTTCAACCGCAGCCGATTCGAAGTGGAGGAAACGCTGGATTCGGTCTCCATCGAGATCGTTCGAGAAGACGGGGGAGTCGAGGCCGCGTTTGAAGGCGAGACGACCGCAGCCCTTCCATCGACCAGCATTTTCCCGAACCTGACCGAGGCCACGAATTTCTTCTCCCTTGGCGCCACGGGGTACTCAGCAACCAATGAACCCGAGCATTACCATGGAATGGAACTCAAGACCCTCGATTGGACCATCGAGCCATTGCAGATTCGCAAAGCTGTTTCATGCTTTTTCTCCGATAGAGCCAGATTCCCCGAAGGCACAGTCGAACTCGACTGCGCGCTGCTCATGCGCGATGTCGCGCACGAATGGCATAGCCGTCCTGACCTATATTTGTCCGCCGACCGATCTTTTCTTACTACGAACCCGTAATGAGAAATAGTGTGACCAAAACTATCACAAGTTCGGCGGCGTAGGTGTCCATGTCGTGTCCCTTCGCCGTCTGTGTGGAACGGCCCTGCCCTCGATGATCATGGGCGATTACCCTGTAACCTTTCGCGAGAAAGAACATCATCTGCGAATCCCAATCATCAGCCGAGAGGGGCCAGCCGTGATGGAAAAAGAGAGGCTGCCCGGTACCCAATCTTGTAGAAAATCTGCGTGCCGTCTTTCACTGTGATCGTGTTCATGTGTCGCCTTTCTTTTGTTGTTATCCACCACAACCTTTCCTTAACCAAAAAAATGCAAATGGAAATTGGAAATATCCAAATCTATTGGGCACAAATGACACCAAAAGTTATACCAAAGAGTTAGAGGAAATAGTTCCCGAGTAGTTCCGGAGTTTTCTTGATTTTCAGAGGCACACCGGGAGCGAGAAGAATAATCTCATTAATATCCACGGCCGGGCTTTCGCCTCAAGAGCCAATAATTATCCAAGGCCTCTAATTTTATCGATATGGGTTCATTGATTCCTTAGGTTTTAGCCTCCGGAGCCGATAGAGAGACTATCTGATCGAGCTTCATGGTTGAGGTCTCGCTTTGCGTGATAATTTAACTGTGATTGCGAATCCTCATCCTGATCCGTGGTATGGCGGTAAAAGCCATTCCTTAAGCATGGAAGGTCCTGGGGAGATAGGAATGGAAATCATCGCGCCGATTTCACCGGAAGACGGGACGATCGCGCCGCTGGCTTCATCGCCTGAGGTTCAGGAAAAGCTCCGCCAGACTGAGGATCGTTATCGTTCGCTCGCAAGCGCAACGACCCAATTGGTGTGGACAGCGACCCCGGATGGCAAGGTTTCCGGGGAGTTGCCGGGATGGCAAAAATTCACCGGTCAAAGCCTGGAGGAAATCCAGCACGATGGATGGAGCAAGGCCTTGCATGCGGAGGACGAGGACCATGTCGTGAAGGCGTGGGCGGAGGCTGTTCGGAATCAAACGGATTACAACACCGGATATCGTTTACGCCGCCATGATGGGGTCTATCGAGATTTTGTCGTCCATGGGGTGCCCGTTCGCCGGGAGGACGGGGGCGTTCACGAATGGGTCGGCTGTTGCATGGATATTACCGAGCAGAAGCGGGCGGACGAATCGCTCAAGTTGTTCCGGGCATTGATCGACCAGTCCAGCGATGCCATTGAGGTTATCGATCCTCAGACGGGTCGCCTTATCGATGTCAATGAAACAGCCGGGCAAAGGCTGGGATATAGCCGAGAGGAAATGCTTTCCATGAGTATTCCAGATCTCGAGGTTGCCGCGGTTACCCCGGCATCCCTGGTGAATCATCTGGAGGAAATCAAAAAGGTTGGATTCAAACTCGTCCTAGGCCGGCACCGCCGGAAGGATGGCTCAACTTTCCCCATTGAAGTAAGCGTCAAATATATCCATCTGGATCGCGATTACTTGGTTGCGGTGATCCGCGACATTACGGAGCGGACGCTCGCCGAGGAAAAAATCGCCAGCCAACTGCACGAGCTTCAGTTCTGGCGCGAATCGACCCTGGGTCGGGAAGATCGCCTGGGATGCCTCAAACAGGAGGTGAACGAAGCGCTCCAGCGGGCCGGAGAACCCGTGCGTTATTCCGATCCGAAGGCGGAGGAAAAAAAACTTCCAATCGGTCCCCAGGCCGAAGAGGGTGAGCAGGAACGTCTCAGGACGTTGCGTGGCTATCACGTTTTGGACAGCTCGGCGGAAAAGGATTTCGACGATATTGTCGCCCTCGCCGCCGAAATTTGCGGCACTCCCATCGCCCTCGTCAGCCTTGTGGATGAGAACCGGCAATGGTTCAAGGCTTCGTTTGGATTGGCTGTAACGGAAACATCCCGTGAGGTTTCGTTCTGCGCCCACGCGATTAATCAACTCGATTTGCTCGTCGTGCCGGACGCCCGGTTGGACAATCGATTTGCAAATAATCCGCTGGTGACCGGCGACATGGGCATCCGCTTTTATGCGGGCTCACCGCTGGTTGCCCCCGATGGAAAAGTCCTCGGAACTCTTTGTGTGATTGATTCGAAGCCGAGACAGATAACGGTCGCCCAAGCCAAGTGGCTGTCGGTATTGAGCCGTCACGTTATGGCCCTTTTGGATTTGCGGGAACAAGGAAGGGAGACGGCTCGCTCCAATCAGGCTCTCCTCAGTATCCTGGAGGACGAAAGACAGGCGCGGGCAGCCATTCGCGAAAGCGAAGAGCAAATAGCCGAACAGGCCTCCTTTTTGGACAAGGCGCAGGACGCGATCGTGGTACGCGACCTGACGGGAAAAATTTTATTCTGGAATAAAGGCGCGGAGAGGATGTACGGCTGGCCACGCTCGGAAGTTCTGGGCCGGAACATGCATGGGGCCATTTATGGCGATTCCCGGAAATTTGAGGAAATCAACGACCTCATCCTCAGCAAGGGCGAATGGCAGGGGGAGCTTCAGCACTTTACCAAAGACCGGCTGGAGATCATCGTGGAAGCACACTTTACGCTCATTCGAGATCAAAAGGGACAGCCCAAATCGGTGCTGGCCATCAATACCGACATCACGGAAAAGAAAAAGATCGGCACCCACTTTCTTCGCGCCCAACGGATGGAAAGCATCGGAACGCTGGCGGGCGGTTTTGCCCATGATCTTAATAATATTTTATCGCCGATCATGCTGTCGATCGAGGTGCTGCAAAAAACGTCGGATAATCCCCAGACCGAAAGCATCCTGCAGACTATTGCCGCCAGTGCCCAACGGGGCGCGGAAATTGTGCGTCAGGTTCTCTCGTTTACGGAAGGCGTGGAAGGCGAGCGCATCGAGATTGATTCCAGGGATCTGCTGAAGGATCTCGAACGCATTACCCGGGATACCTTTCCCAAAGACATCCGGTTGAAGTTCTCCGTCGCCAAGGAAACGTGGAAAATCCTGGGTGATCCCACGCAAATGCATCAGGTTCTCCTGAATCTTTGCCTCAATGCACGGGATGCCATGCCGAACGGAGGCACTCTAACTCTGGAAGCCGAGAACTGCGTGCTGGAGGAACAATACGCGGTGATGAATATCCAGGCCAAGGCCGGGCGATATGTTAAATTTGCCGTAGTCGATTCAGGAAGAGGCATGCCACCGGAAGTCATCGAAAAAATCTTTGAACCATTCTTCACAACGAAAGATCTCGATGACGGAACCGGCTTGGGACTATCGACCGTTATGGCCATTGTGAAGAGCCATGGCGGCAGCATTAGTGTAACCAGCGAGCCGCGAAAGGGCACCACTTTCAATGTTTATCTGCCGGCGATGGAGGCCCTTTCGAAAGGAAGAAAGGAACAGGCGGAGACGTCCCCTTCCCTGCAGGGCAATGGTGAGACCATTTTGGTTGTCGATGACGAAGCCTCGATTTTGACGATTACGAGCCAGACGCTGCAGTCCTCCGGCTACCAGGTTCTAACCGCCACGGATGGAGCTGACGCCGTGTCGGTCTACGCCGAACACCAGGATAAGATCGCCGTCGTTCTCACCGATATGATGATGCCGGTGATGGATGGCCCGACCATGATCCATGCGCTGTTGGAAATCAATCCCTCAGTCAAGATCATCGCGGTCAGCGGCTTCAATAAGAACGTCAAGGCGCCCCGGCCGGAGGTGAAATATTTTCTCAACAAGCCTTGCACCTCGGCAACTCTGCTGAAGACGCTGCGGATGACCCTCGAAGAGGCTTAACCGGGGCGAAGCCCTCACGTAAACACCATGAAAAACCCAGCTTCTTCCCCGCCTGACGTTTCGGAAATCGAACAGGCCCAATCCGTGGTGGATTTGCAGAAAACGGTCCTGGATGCGCTTCACTCCCATATCGCCTTGATCGATGACGCGGGAACGATCCGCTTTGTCAACGAAGCCTGGAACCGTTCCGTCGTAGGTAACGCCCTGCAAAATCCAAGCTATGGAGTCGGGCAAAATTACATTGAGCTTTGCGCCCATGCACAGGGGGATTGTTCGGAGCAGGCCCGCGAAATCGGAGAAGGAATCCGTCGGGTGCTGCGCAAGGAGCTGAAGCAATTCAGCCTCCAGTACCCCTGCCACTGCCCCACGGGAAAGCGCTGGTTTCGCGTCCGGGTCTTTCCTCTGCGCGAGCCTGCCGCGAACGGCGCGGTGGTGTTGCATACTGACATCACAGATATTTTTCAGGCCGAAGAGGCTGCCCGCCAGGGAGAATCCAAACACCGTACGGTTGCGCGTCAATTAATCAAGATGCTGCGGGACAATCAGCGCGTTCCCGATGTCACCTGCACCCTTGATGCCAAGGGTCATATCGTTCAAATCAATTCGGCTTGCGAAGCCTTATGGGGCTATAAGCCGGACGAAATGATCGGCACGAAATATCTCGATTACGTTTTGCCGGATGACAGGACCGTTACCACCCGCGCCATTGCGGAAATCATGTCCGGTCATCCGCCCCGCGATTTCGACAATCGCTATGTGAGAAAGAACGGAACGATCACCGACATGATGTGGTCGGCCAATTGGTCCGAGGCGGACCAGAATATGTTTTGCGTGGCCCGCGACGTGACGGAAAGCCATCATGCCATCGAATCGCTCCAGCGAAACGAAGCTATGCTGCGCAACGCCCAGCGGATCGCCCGCTTTGGTAGTTGGGAACTCGATTTAATGAAGGCGCCGGGCGTCACTGAGACAGTTAGTCACTGGTCGGACGAAGTATTCCGGATCTTTGGCTACGAGCCGGGCAAGATCGAGCCGACCAATGAGAATTTCTTCCGGGCAGTTCATCCCGAGGATCGAGAGCGGGTCAGGCAGGCCCTGGCCGAAAGCATTCGGTTAAGCATCGGTTATCGCCTGGATCACCGGATCATTCTATCCGACGGCAGCCTGCGTTATGTCCACGAAGAAGCCCAGGTCTTCACCGATCCCCACACCGGGCGACCCAGTAAGATTATCGGTATCATCAAGGACGTCACCGAACGCAAGGCCGCTGAGCAGAAGCTGGCTGAGCAGGCTTCACTCCTCGATCAGGCGCGCGACGCCATTCTCCTGAGAGACTTGGAGAGCACCGTCTTCTTTTGGAACAAGGGAGCGGAACGACTCTATGGCTGGACTTCCGCCGAGGTCATCGGACGAAAGACCACCGACTTTCTTTTCTCCACTCTGGAAAAGCACAATGAAGCCGTGGAAACGGTGCAAAAAAAGGGGGAGTGGACCGGAGACCTCGATCAGATAACCAAGGCGGGCGATCGGGTGATCGTGGAAAGCAGGTGGACCTTGGTCCGTGACGCGGATGGAAAACCAAAATCCATCCTTGTCCTCAATTCGGACGTGACGGAACGAAAAAGGATCGAGGCCCAGCTCTTACGCGCCCAACGGACGGAAAGCATCGGCACGCTGGCCGGCGGCATTGCTCACGATCTCAATAACATGCTCGCGCCGATCCTGCTGGGAACAGTTTTGCTAAAGAGCGAGGAAATCACCGAGGATATGCGCGAGGTCATTGAAGATATTGAACTCAGCGCGAAACGGGGCGCCGAGCTCGTCAAACAGGTCCTCTCCTTCGCTCGCGGCACGGAGGGACTTCGGGTTTCGGTGCGCCTGGCCGATGTAGTGAAGGAGGTCGTCTCTATTATTAAGAAGACCTTCTCCAAAAAGATATCGCTGAAAATTGATATTGCCGGGGATCTCCGGCTTCTCGTTGGCGACCCGACCCAGCTGAATCAAATCTTGCTCAATGTTTGCGTGAACGCTCGGGACGCAATGCCGGAAGGAGGTTCCTTGACTATCTCCGCCGTGAACTTCGATGTGGATGAACAATATGCGGCGATGTCCCCTCCCCTCGTCGTAGGGCGGTATGTTCTCATCAAGATAGCCGACACGGGTTGTGGGATTCCTCCAGACAAGTTGGACCGGATTTTCGATCCCTTTTTTACCTCCAAGGAACTGGGGAAAGGCACCGGACTTGGCTTGGCGACGGCGCTTGGAGTCGTCCGCAGCCATCGGGGTTTCATGAATGTCTATAGCGAAATGGGCAAAGGCACGACCTTCACCATTCACCTCCCCGCGCAGGACGAAGCAGCGGAGATCATCGCGGGTGAAGAAGAGACCGGAGACCTACCGCGCGGCAATGGAGAACTGATCTTATTGGTCGATGACGAACCTCCCATCTTGAAAGTCACCGGCAAGACACTTAAAGCCTATGGCTATCGGATTCTCACTGCCAGCGATGGAGCAAAGGCGATTGCCGTTTACTCACAGCATAAACATGACATCGCCCTGGTCCTGACCGATATGATGATGCCCGTGATGGACGGCCCAGCGGCGATTCGCGCGCTAATGAGGATCAATCCCCGGATCAAAATAATCGGCGCCAGCGGCCTTACTTCCGAGGGTGGGGTCGAGAAGGTACGCCTCGCTGGCATCAAGAATTTCATCGCCAAACCTTATTCCGCTCCGGCCTTGCTCCAAATGGTCCAATCGTGCTTATCCGAGCAGACCAGTTAAGCTTATGGGATGAAAAAGCTCCGCGTCCTCATAGCTGACGATCATGATCTCATTCGCCGTGGGATGCAGGCCCTGATTGAGCGCGAGCCAGGCTGGAAGGTATGTGGGTCCGTCGAGACCGGGCTTTCAGCGGTGGCGGAAGCGCGCCGTTTGCGCCCGGATATCGTTGTCGTTGACCTGATGATGCCCGGCCTGGACGGCCTTGAAGTAACCCGCCGGATCAAGCGTTACCTGCCCAAGTGCGAGGTGCTTATTTTTACCGGCAGCAACGATTCCGACCAGATGATCCGCGATGTCTTTGAAAGCGGGGCCAAGAGTTACATCTTGAAGAGCGACGTTGGCCAATTCCTGATCGAGGCGCTCCGAAGCCTGAGCGAAAACAAACCCTATTTTACGGACAAGACTTCCGCCATCATGTTTGCCCGTTTTGACCAGGCCCAGAAAAAGCCCGGGCAGGACCAGACGGCCGGCGATGAACGGCTCACCCCGGCCGAATTGAAGCTGGTCCGTCTCCTCGCGGATGGCGACAGCAATGCCACCGTGGCGACCAAACAGCGCGTCAGCGTGCGGACGGTGGAAAACATGCGCGCCGGTATCATGCGCAAGCTGAAGCTGACTTCTTTTGCCGACCTGGTTCGATATGCGGCGCGCAATGGGATCATCAAGATTTGAGTTTCGCCGAACATTTTATCCTACTTTGACCACTCCAGTTTCACTGATGCCAGCCGTCTTACGGAAGCTGTAGCCGTAAGGATTATAGCGAACGGCCGCGATGCGATTGAGGACGACTCCGATGTCCTTGGCATGGGCTCCCTGCAACGCCATCAAGGCTCGATGCACGGCATTAACCGGTGTGAACCCAGCCCGGACGACGAGACATATCTCGGTCGCGTGCTTCACGAAATGCAACGCGTCACTTACCGCATTAACCGGCGCGGTATCGAAGACAATCCGATCGTATGAAGCGAGCGCCGGATCTTTCAGCAAGTCCTCCATAAGGGTTCCCGAAATAAGTTCCGCGGCATAGGAAACAGGCGATCCCGCGGTGATGACATAGAGTTCCGAAATGTTGGTGCGAAGAATGATCTGATCCGACTTTATCTTGCCGGAAAGGCAGTCGGTTAATCCAGGACGGCCCGGGGCGAGATTCAATCTTTTGCTTACGGAAGGATTTCGAAGATCGGTGTCTATCAGCAACGTCTTATACCCCTGCTGGGAAAGAGCGATCGCACAATTGACGGCGCAAAAGGTCTTCCCTTCCCCGGAGGACGAACTGGTGAAGAGGATCACCTGACGGTCGATAATCTCCTTGAGCTCCAGAACCGTACGCAAGGATCGGAAGCCTTCCGAAGCCGCGGAAAAGGGCTGGGTTAACATGGGAAGTCCGTTTTGCTTACGCTCTTTTTTGCATTGGGGAATGGAAGCCAGCACTTGAAGGCCAAGTGCATCTTCCGCCTCTTCCACACTCCGCATGGAGGCATCGAGGGAACTCACAAAGACGCACAGACCCGCACCTCCGAAAATTCCGACAAACACCGAGAGCGTCAGGACAATGGCCGTCTTGGGGCCCACCGGCTCGTTAGCCAGGCGAGGCGCAGCGATCAGGCGTACCGGGATCAAATCGAGCGAGCGTGTGATGTCGGTTTCCTTCAAGCGGGTGATCATCGATTGATAGAGGCTGCGATCGGCTTCCGCCGTCCGGAGCAGGACATTGTAGGGAATAGCAATCTTGTCGAGCTGCATGGCCTGCTGCTCCTGCTGCTTGAGTGCCTCCTCGATCTTCTGTTCATTCGCATAGGCCGAGTCGAACGCTGTGCTGATTTGCGCTCCGCTGGCGAGAATCGCTGTGTTGAGATTGCTTTTAAGCTGCGCCAATTGGGCCTGGGCATCCACATACTTGGGATGCTCGGGACGGTAATGTTGGGCCAGACCGGCGATAACGCGTTCCTGGTCGGAGACCCGGCTTTGCGCATCGATCACAGCGGGATCCGCGGCCACGCTGGAAATGAGACGCATCTGCAATGGATCCGAAAAGGCGTTCCGGTATTCGGCGACATCCGACTGAAGCTTCATCCGCAAGCTGCGCGCCTCTCCAAGTTTGACGTTCAAATCCTTAAGCGTATCGACCACAATATTCTGCTTCTCCTCGAGTGAGACGGCGTTGTTCTGTTCCCGATAGGCTTCGAGATCACTCTCCGATTTTTCCAGTTTGGTCTTCAATTTATTGACCTCCTGATAAAGGAAATCGTTGGCCGATGTGGCAATCTCGGCCCGTTGATTCATGTTTTGTTGCAGATATTCCGCAATCAACGATTTCACAATCTTCTGGGAAAGTTCCGGACTGCGGCTCTCAGCCGTGATATCGATGAGACGGGTGCCTCGCCGAACCTTAACCTTGAGCCGTTGCGTGAGGGCCTTGAGCACTTCATCGTCCGTGTAGCCGCGAGGCCTTTGCGGTAGGAAGTCCGGATTATCCGCCAGATGATTTGTATTGATGACTCGAAAAAGCAGGTCATCGGTAATCAGGCTCTGTTCCACCGTCTTCATCATATCGACCGATTCCAGATCCTGCTGGGCGACCTCTTCAATCGAGACTACTTTTTGGTCCCGCTGCTCAACATAAAGAATGGCCGAGCATGCATAGGTCTTGGGGGTGACGAGCAGATAGATATCGGCGAGACCGATCGCCACGACGAGGCAAAGGCCGGGAAGCCACGCGCGGTCTGCCAGGATTTGCACCAGACTGCGCACATTCCATACGGAATAGGCGGCTTCGTCCTGATAGGTGGATTTGGTTTTGGAGGTTCTCATTAAAATATTCTTTCCTGGATGGTGATGGTATCGCCGGGGAGAACTTCAAAGTCCGATGCCCCACTGTCGCTAACTATTTTTCGGGCATTAACCCGAATGATTGTCGTTTTGCCGTTGAATAGCCGCCGGACCATGACATCAGTCGTGTCCGCCAACCGGGTGAATCCTCCCGCCAGGCCGATGGCCTCGAGGATATCGATCGAACTCTGTTCTTTCAGGTTGTAGGAACCCGCATGCTCAACCTGCCCCAAAACGGTCACATGGCGGTCGGTGAAGCTTAGGACAGTGACTGAAATCTGTGGATTGACGAGAAACCGCTGGTCCAGGGGTTTGTAGATAGCCTTGGTCGCCTGATCAACCGTGAGGCCCCCTACCTTGACCAATCCGATCAAGGGAAAGTTGATCGTCCCATCCTCGCCAAGACGCAGGCTGGCACAGAGATCGTCCTCCTGAAAAACTTTCACGTAAATAAGGTCACCCGGGCTAAGCCGATAATTGGCCGACACCGCGGTCATGGCGCTTGGCGCCGCTGGAGCCACATCTGTCGGTTCAGTTTTGTCTTGCGCAAGCAAGGGCCACCCGGTTATCGCAACCAGCGGCAGCAGATAGCACATTATTTTTATTAGTTTCATTTATGGGTCCGTTAATCGTCGTTGGTTAAAAAATAAAGCTGGCGCGAATACCAAGTTGGTTATCGGTGAAAGCGCGATTGGAATTACTCGAAGTGTTTTCCCGATAGTTATAGAAAAATTCCATCTTCACCTGCTCGCTGACGCGAAGTTGAATGCTCGGGTTGACATAGACAAAATCATCTTCGCGCGGGATTCCGGACTGCATATTGGTATAGAAGTAAGAATTGTTCTCGTATCCACATTTAAAAGTCGCCAGCCAGCTGACTCCTAATTCCTTGGCCAGAGAAAAGCCAACGCCGGTCGCGGTGTAAGCAAGATTATCAGCCGAGCTGGAGTTCAACGTCCGGCGGTACGCATTTAGATCCAGAGTGGTTCCGAGCCAGGGACGGTAGTCGCAGGTCAAATCGAACACCGGCGTAACACGGTCCTCTCCATCCCCGAGTTGCCGCACTTCTGGCCCACCCTGAAGTTGAATCGAAATCTTTTCGGTTGGATCATAGAGAATACGCAGGAGCGCCTGCTGGTAGGTCTGCGCCGTGGAACCCTCAGCGTTAAGCACGCCGGCGGCCACGCCCCCACCCAAGGTCAACTTGGGGTCCCACCGATAATTATAAAATCCCCGCCCCTGCCACTCGACTGAACCCGGACCCACCTGATAATCGCGAATGACGTTTTGGCCCTGCAGCTCAATAAAATCCTTCTCGCTCAGCTCATAACTCACCACCTGAACCGTATCGTAAATACGTCGCGAGGTCCGCGTACCGGAATCTACGTCCACGTCGTCCAGATCGAGGAAGCGAAAATTGGTGTTAAACTTTACCTTGGCCAAAACCGTCTGGGCGTGAACTGAGGCGAATTGCTCGTAGGCATCCGCGGACGTGTGATCCAGGTAGGCCGTAAGACGTCCGGTATAGTCGGCAATCAAGAAGTCGTCCTGCTGGGTTCTGAAATCGCCAATTCCAAGCGCCATTCCGGGTTCCAACGCAAATGCCATGTCGCCCTGAGGTTTTGTATGGCTTAGATTAATATTGTCGTCGTAATAGCTGACCAAGGCAGCGTGAGGCAAAATGGCATAAGACTTTGAGGAATCGGCCTGGTGGGAGAGACGGAGTTCATCGTTGGCAAATTGAGAGTAGACCCGCCGATCGAGAGCGTCGGCGCCATCGGCCGTCGTTGGAGGAAGAGTGGGCTGCCATAGGCCGTCGGTCTTCTGGACAGTGGGCAATGAGATGCCATCGGCCTGCTCATCATCCTGGGCGCTCGCCAGAAAGGGCGCCAGTATTCCACATAAAATCAGGCTCTTGATCACGGCGTAATGAATAGGTGTTTTCACGAGGAGCGTCATCTCTTGGGTCTATGTATTTGGAATGTGGAAACCCTGTAGAGAAAAGAGGAAGCCAATCAGGCGACTGTGGTCGTGGCCCGGATAAGGGAAATGAACCGCCAGCAAAAGGTATTCATGTCGAATTCGGAGTGAACACTGTCATATTCTTTGCGGGCCAGTTTTCGCAAGCTATCGGAATCGGATTCGAACACCTGTCCAAGAAGTTGTTCTAATTGATCATCATCCTCGAACGAAGGGGCACCTGTCCGCTCGGCGATCATGGAGAGCATCCCCTTGTGGGCAACGAGAGTGACGCAGGAAGCCGCCATGCTCTCAATCGAGGTCAGCCCAAACGGCTCTTCCCAACGGGAAGGTACGATTGAAATCTGCACATGATGTTCTTCGAGCAATTTCGGAAGCTGTGAGGTCTCACCGAGATAGATTAAATTCGGCAGACTCTTCTCGAGGAGGGAACGGAGAAAGTTGTGCTGGGCTGGCGCGGTGCGCCCAATGATGAGAAACCGGACCGATGGAAAACGGCGGGCCAGCCGCGGAAGAACATCGTGACCTTTTTCCGGCGAGACTCGTCCGATCAAAGCGACGGTAAGAACTGGCTTCCCCTCGGGAAAACGGTCGGTGAAAGGAAGGTTGGCGAACGCCGGGCTCAGGCAATTTTCCAGCACCACAAAACGATCGCTCTTCCGCACGAAAGGAACTGACCGAAAGAAGTCATCCCGGATATAGCTGGAGGCGATGACGATTCGATAGGTACTGGGAACCAGGGAAATGGCGGCAAAAATCAGTTTCTCCATACGGCTATGACAAAGATGCATATGGTAAAACCAACGACGCCTCGGTCGTAAAAGAGAGAGCAGGAAAAAGGCAGGTGCAACCCTGCATCCATTGACATAAATAATGTTATAGCTCCCCGTTAGGCGCCAGAACTTCAAGACATAGAAGCAGTAGGCGACCAACTGGAATAAATCGCAAACACCCTTACTGCCGTCGTGAAGATCAAGCTGCTTTAAATCGTGGAGCTCCACGCTTGAGCCCCAGCTTGAAACCAGAGCTTCTTCCAAAGCGCCTCCCAAGGGAGCAAGCACACCGACCCGAAAGCCCTTCTCTCGGGCATTCTCGACCAGGGTCTGAAGGACGACCTGACCTCCCGCAACTTCTCGGTATTGATCAACGAATAATATAGATAGGGCGTTCATGCGGTTAGGCTGGGCATTTCAAATGATTAACTCGTGATGATCGTCACGAATGAATGAATAGGAGATCCCGAGAGAAGCGTCTTCCCTTGAGTTTATGTATTCGAAATGTGGAAACCCTGTAGACGCAGAGTTAAAGGCCGGTTCTAAATTGCCTGACTTTGACGACGAAGGAGAACCCGCTCGTAGAGCCGTTCATATTGATCGGCGATGACTTCCGGCAAAAATGCCCGGGCCCGATCCAAGCAAGCCTCGCTCATGGAGCGGCATGCTTCCGGAGTTATCGTGCGCAATAGCTGAGGTAGCCCATCTTTTTCATTCGGCTCAAAAAGCCATCCATTCTTTCCGGGACGAATAATCTCCGGTAAACCGCCCCGCTGGCTGGCTATCACGGGAATGCCCCAGGCCATCGCCTCGATGGCGACGCGGCCAAAAGGCTCGTGCCAGAGGGAGGGAACGGCCAGGACATCGATTTTCTCAAACAAACTTTGGGGAGATACCGAGCCCAGGAAAGTCGTGCGAGAAGGCGCCCGCTGGCGAAGTTTCTCCAGATATCCCGTCCCACCTTTGCCCGCAATATAGAGATGGGCCGAGTCGGTTTGCCGAACTGCATCGATTAGAAGCTCGATTCCCTTGGTTTCGCACAGGCGGCCAAGATAGCCGATCTTTAAGCCATTTTCGTAGTTCCTTAGAGGTAATTTTCCTTCAGCCCGATAGCTGTTGTGGATCACCTCTTGAATGGGAGACGAGACAGGATGATCGTTGGAAAGATGGCGGCTGATCGAGACGACAGCATCCAGATGCCGGGTGGCGCGCTTTTTCGGCAAGCTATAGATGTGACAGGAAGGGCACGGCGAGTCACACTTGGCGCCATTCTTGAATCGCGTGCCTTTGGGACACATCAGATAGTAATCGCGAACGGTATGGACAACCGGGATGTTGCGGTGTGCGGCCTCCGCCCAGATGGCCGGAGAAAATCCCGCGAGAATATTAGTATGGAGAATATCGGGCTTTTCTTCATCGAGAAGCTGCCCCACTCGTCGGGCCATGATCGGATTATGGGAGTCGATGGCATGCCAGAGAGGTTTGAGAGACTCCGGACGGGGACCGTGTGGCCAGTAAACATTGGCCACTGGCAGGAATGTCACCCGCACCTGAGAATGAAGCTCGGAAGTCGTTCGCTGGTCGGGCCGGTAGGTCGTCGTCCAGACCGAAACCTGATGCCCACGGGCGGCAAGCGACTCGGCAAGGATCCGAACGGACTCCTGCGCACCACCGCCCTCGTGGTGAATATATTTGTCGTTAACGAGTGCAATTTTCAAGGTGCCACCAACTCTGTCGCTGGAAGATCCGAGAGAGATCCAGTCGGCTCTTCGTGGACGGTGCCACGAATGCGCTCAGCAATCGCGTCAGCGTGCAATTTGAAAAACAGAAGCAATGCGTAGGAGGGATATAATTCGCAGGTGAAAAGGAAAATAATCGAAAGACCGGCTGAGGCTCCATAAAGACCCGCCAGCAACGTATCGGTACGAGTGCCCGACTTCAAATGGCGCAAGACTGGAGCAAGGAAACTCCACCAAATCCAAAATCCCAGCAGGGAGATGCCAACCACTCCGGTTTGCGCAACCAAGTTGGCCAGGGCACTTTTCAATCCATACATATCCTGATCGAAGAAGAGCCGCATCTCCGGCGTGGGCACAACGGCCGTGGTGCGATTGAGTACGTTGTCCACCCCCCAACCGCCGACACCCAGCGGATAGTAACCGACGGCATAGACTGCCAGCTTCCAACATTCGATGCGCGTGGCAAGTCCGCTTCCACCGGTCTGCCCCGTTTGCGCCTGGAGGTTTAACGCGGTACCGACTTCAGCCCGGAAGTAACTCCCCAGATCGCCGGGGGCGGACAATAAAGCCGCCAGAACCAGAACCGCCGAGATAGATCCAACCACGGCGGTCGTCCGGCAGGCCCGATTTCGACTCACGGCAAGCACGATAAAAAAGACAACCATGCCGCCCATGATCATAAAGAGACCCGATTTGGTAAGCGTCAGGGCAAGCATGATTCCTCCGATGGCAAGCGCGGCCAGCAAAGTCGCCGTTGCTCCTCGATGCCGTCGCTGCGAAATCAGCACCCAGGCCCCCAAAGCGATGCTGGTCGCAATACCCAGGCTGACTGCCCCAAGGACGCCAGATTCAGGAAAGAACCCGCGAACCCGCGAGGCCCCGAAGCTGTAGTTGGTGACCTGATCGAAATAAGGGTCGTCGGGCATGGTGAATGGCAAAAGCGAAGTCATGTCATAACCGAGGCAATCGCCGATGGCCCCGATCAGACAGATGAACAGGATGCCAAATGCGATGACATGATAACGCCAACCGGCCGCCTTCGACAACACCACCGAAACCATGAGCACACACAGTATGGTAAAAAGAGGCCTTTCCAGAATCGTCCAACCATCCGGCCTCCAGCAGGGAAAAAACCATGAGACTGCCGCCCCGTAGAGAGGAATGACGATCAACGGCAACACGCCGTAGGAAAAAGTTTTCTCCCGGTTAAGAAAAAGGCAGACGACGGCGAGCATCAACGTGGCTTTGACGGGAAGGCTGATGACATAGACAGAGAGGCAGAAGATCAGGACAACCATGAGTCCGAGCGTGATGAGCGCTTCAAAAATCTGGAGTCGCTCCCCGTGCGGCGCATCCTGGTGTGCACGGCTCATTGACCGGGCCTCAACTTCGCGTGGTCGCGCACGACTTCCTCATAGAGATCTTCCAGTCGCGCGGTTTGCAGCTTCAGATTGAAGTTTAGGCAGACATTCATCCGGGCGGCGGCTCCCATCTGGCGGCGCACCTTGGGCATCCCCAGAAGAAGCGAAATCCCGTGGGCCAATTGCCTCACGGATCGCTCGGCAACCAGGAATCCATTTTCTCCATTCCTGATAATCTCAGGAATGCCGGCATGGCGAGTAGCCACCACTGGCAAGCCCATCGCCTGCGCCTCGCAGATGACGATGGGAAGTCCTTCGCTATCTCCCGACGACGCCGTCACGCTGGGCGAGACCAAAATAGAGGCAATACTCATTTGCTGGCGGACGGTCGCCGAATCGCATGCGCCCATGAAGATAACGTTGGGAAGTCTCAACGCACAGGCTTGGTCAACCAATGCGGGCATGAGGGGTCCGTCGCCAATGATCACCAGCCGGACATTCTTGTTGGTCCTGGCCACCTGAGCCATGGCGCTAAGCAGATAGGTGACACCCTTTTTTTCAACCAGACGTCCAACAAAAAGCACCATCGGGGTCTTGGGTTCCTCTTGTTGCGGCGTAAATAAATCGACATCTACGCCGATCGGGACCGTGGCGATCCGCTCGGCGGGATACCCCCGGGCGATAAGCTTCTGACGAATAAATTCCGAGACGGCAATGAACAGACTTCCCTCCTGTTGTAGACGTTGACGCTGGCGCCCATAAATTTGATCGAGAATTTTGCGCGGTCCGGTAGCCGATTGGGTTGCCGTGGCGTCGTAACCGTGAAACGTGGTAATCAGCGGAATATCGAGTTCCCGCGCCAACGGCAGCGCCGCCAGGCCCGACTCCTCGAAGTGGGCGTGAATGACGGCCGGTTTGATGTTTCGTATCTTAGCCAGAAAGCTGGGCGAAAAACCGGTCAGCTTGAACCATCGGGCGGCGACGGCGCCATAAAGTCCCCTGCCCGCCATCGAGCACACCCGGTTCTTCGGTAACTCCAATCCGCCCGAATGTTGAATCCCGGCGTAAAAAGGTTTGAAGAGATGGAGGTTATCCGCCTGGGCTAGGACAAAGGTCTCCGATTTGGGCAGCAAATTCCGGTGGAAGATCAAGGCGATCGGAGTCGGTGTCGTTTTTTTCATGGTTCGTGGATATCACTCGGTTCAGGGCTTTCAGTTGGTCGCTATTCCATTGCTCGATAAATTTGACGGCGTTTCTTGCATAGGCCGTCGCGCGCTCAGGCATGGTCAAAAGGTCGATGACGCCCTCCGCGAAATCAGCGGGATCATCCGCCAGACGGAAAGCGCTCCCGGCGGCGTCCTGGAGGCCTTCGGCTCCGCATGACGTCGAGACCAGGGGACAGCCAAAAGCGAGTGCTTCGATTGTCTTGGTCTTTAGTCCAGTCCCGGCAAGGACCGGATTGATGACGACAGCGGCGCGGGCATAGGCGTCCTTGACGTCGTCCATTTCTCCCAACAATTCAATCCCGGCCATCCCAGGTCGCAAAACCCGGCAAATCGACCCGGCGATGAGCAGGCGCGCACCGGGAACGGCCACTCGTATGCGTGGAAAACACTTCTCAATGAAGTAGGTGACACCATCGACATTCGCCGAGTAGGGCGAGCCAAGAAAAAGAATGTCCGCAGTAGCCGGGTATGGGACCGTTTGCGGATCCACCGTATGGCCCACGGTGATCACGCACTTGGCGGGGCCAAGAAGCTGGCGGAAAAACTTGGATTCATTTTCCTGAATGCCAATCACCACATCCGCCCGGTTTAGGCCGCGAGCTTCCTCATTTGCGCGAGTCAGGTATTGATAAAATCGCTTGATCTTGCGCGCCTTGAGTTTTTCGCGGCGGCCCGTATAGACATCGTGCGTGTCGATGATCTTGCAGACGTCTTTGCCGAAATGTTGGAGGGCCCGGGAGAAGAAAACATATTCGACCATCACCGCATCAAATGCATGTCTCGAGGCAAAATCGGCAATGGCCGAATCCCAATGGGGCCAATACCAATGATCCACATCAGGTGCGCCAATGCCCCGGGCAATCAGTCGATCGGTAAGAAAGCGCTTCAGGGCAAACCAGCGCGGACGGGCATGACGAGCCCGTAGCGCCGGAAGATTATGCACATGCTCGCCCCAAATGGCTTTCAGAGCGGCCACTTCCTCTTCACGCAAGCCGAGTCCTAGAAACCAGACTTCATGCCCGAGACGCTGCAGGTTGTTCATCATGGCCCATACGCGGGTTTTATTTCCCGCGTTGGCGGGAAAGACAGCCAAGTCAGTAATGATAAGAATGCGCTTTTTCATGAAAGTTTGGAAATCAGTCCGGACGCCAGCAATGCGCGTCGAGGGTTGAGAAGAATCTTGGCGTGAAGCAGCGCCAACACGAGTGACCCGGTCATCAACTCCGCGACCAATCGGGAACGAAATGAGAGACTGCCGGGAAGAAAACCTTGCACGATCAGCATGCCCAGCGAGACGCACAGACCGGTCATCAGCGAGGGCAGGAACCCACGTAGATATTTGCCCGTGGAATGGCTGAGAATGCGCCGGACCAACATCAAATCGACCCCGAGCCAGAGATAGGCGCTAACGACATACCAAAGGGCGACATAAATCATTCCGAAGCGAACCACGAAATAGAAGCCGATCAGGTTCGTGAGCGCGCCTCCCAAGGTGAAAAGCATTTGCCACCCTGGCCGGCCCGCCGCGCGAATGAGGGTGCCATGAAGGAACACCACAGAATGGAGCACGCCGATAAAACAGAGAATCTGTAGCACCGGCACGCTGGGCAGCCATTGCGCACCGAAAACGACGTGAATCAAATCGGGCGATACCGCAGCCAGTCCGAGAAAGGCGGGAAAGGCCAGGGCAGCGGTGAGTTGCACCAGGCGATCAAACATTCGACGGCGTTCCTCAGGCTCATCCTGCAACCGTGAGAAAGCGGAAAAGGCCACTGAATTGAACGGCGAACTGATCAGCCGGGTAAACGTGAGCAGGAGCCGGTAGGCCAGACTGTAATAGCCGAGCGCGGTGGTGCCGAGAAACAGCCCGATCAGAAAATCGTCCGCACGCCGATTAACAAAATCGAGTAATCCCCCGGTGGTGATGTGGACAGAAAAACTTCCCAATTCCCTCAATTCCGCACGCCCGCAATCAAACCCCGGGGTCCAACGCGTTGCCATCCACGAAACAAGCGTCAGGCAAGCCGCGTTGGCCAATTGCTGGCCAACCAGACATAGAATACCAAAGCCATTCCAAGCCAGGATTACCCCGGTCGCCGTGCTGACCACGGTTGCGACGAAGCCCTGGATACTGATGATTTTGTATTCCATGCGGCGCTTGAGCAGGGCCTGATGAATTCCGCCCAAGGCGGACAAAGGCAGCATCCAGGTCAGCCAGCGGAGAATTCCGCCAAGCGCCGGTTCATGTAGAAGGGACGCAGCAAACGGAGCAGCCATCCAGAGGGAGCCCGCGAGACCAAAGCTGATGACCATATTGAACCAAAAGGCAGTATCGAGATGGGATTTGTCGAGCTGGGCCCGTTGGACGACGGCATCGGGTATTCCCTGATCCGTGAAAGTCTGAAGCAGGACAAGGAAGACACTGGCAAAAGCAAACACCCCGAAATCCTTCGGAGCCAGGAGCCGCGCCAGCACGATATAGCCGGCGAAAGTCACAAAGTTGGCGGCAAGTTGTTGCCCCGTAGACCAGCCGATCGCCCGGGCGGTTTTGACCGCCACGTCGACGGCGTTCGCCGAAACCTTTGGGGTCGGCGGATTGGAATTGGAAGCAAGGGCGATCATCGAGCGTATGTCAGATCAGCAGGCGTTCTTGTGCTTGAAGAGGGTCAGGAACATGGTCTGCACGTCGAGTAGCGCACTCCAGTTGTCGATATAGAAGAGGTCATGCCGGATGCGCTCCGACAGATCCGTATCGCCGCGCAAGCCATTGACCTGTGCCCAGCCGGTGAGGCCCGGCTTGACCGAATGCCGAAGATTGTAGTGCAGGATCTCGTGCTTGAGATTCAAAATGAGTTCGGGGCGTTCCGGCCTGGGCCCGACCAGACTCATCTCACCCTTGAGCACGTTCCAAAATTGGGGGAGCTCATCGATGTTCCACCGGCGCATGAAGCCGCCGACCTTCAAGCGGCGCGAATCATTCGCCACGGTCCAACCCGGCCGTCCATTCTTTTCCGCGTCCAATCGCATGCTGCGAATTTTGATCATGTCGAATGGCTCGCCTTTGCGGCCCAGACGCCGTTGCCGATAGAAGACCGGTCCTGGCGATTCGAGATAAACCATCAGGGCAAAGAGGACGATGGCGGGACCGGCGAGAAGCAGCCCAACCATCGCGCCCAGAATATCGAGGACCCGCTTTTCCATGCGAATGTGCAGACGATTCATGCGCAAGCGATCGGTTCCCAGGATCGGAACTCCAGCAACCCATTCGACGTGCATGCCTGAGGCAAGCGCGGGAAAGCAGGAGGGAATAACCTTGAACTCCACCATTTCCGTCTGGCAAATCCGAACCAGGTCGAGATGGGCATCGTCCATCAGATTCGTTCCAGCGAGAAAGGCCGCGTCAATCTGATGCTCTTGAAGAATGGTCGCGAGATCCTCTTTCGAACCGAGACAGGGAACAGTCGGCATCGGCCCGGTTCCATCCACATCGTGTGTGATTTCGACATAGCCGATAATTTCACAGGGATAGACAAAGTCTTCCCAAGTTTGACGAGCCAGTTGGGCAATGCCCTCCGACCAGCCGAGAATCACAATGCGTTGGCATAGCAGGCGCGTGATGGACTCACTGCGCATCGCCCTTTGGAGCAACACGCGCCATCCGAGAAGAACGATCAAAAGAGCGAAGAATGCCATCGCGGCATAGGGGAGCGTGACCAAGGCCTTTCCAAATGCAGCCGTCGCGCCAAAAAAGAGAACGGAAGAGCCGATCCAGCCCTCGATCAAGCAGGAGGTCTGCTTCCGTCGATCCAACAAAAATTCGCGGGTATAGATCCCATTGTAAGCGAAAGCCCCAATAAAAATGGCGGTGCCGAGACCGGCATAGAGCCAGGCCACGGGCTGATCCTCCGCAGCCCCGTGGGAAAGAAAGAAAACGGCGCGAAGAATTCCCATGACGCCCAGGACATCGCCCGTCAATCCGGTGATGAGCGCTATCGCCAGGACGGTATGCTCGGTCCATCGCCGCCGATCCGCACCGGCGATGAAGGTTCCCCAACCCGCGCTGACTGATTCGGTAATTTCTTTCATCAACGTTGATGATGGGGGATCAAGCAGGCGAGTGCTTCTCTTGAGACACCGTAATCTCGCCTGTGGCCCGCCCCCGAAGGGACGGTGGAAACTATGTAGAAGAAGTAACTGGATTTGGCGGTGATCATGCGGCCTCCAGCATGGTCGCCACCTTGGCTTTTCCGGGCCTAACTGGATCTGAAAAGGTGGAATCGCCTGGCCAGATATAGCCTTCAAAAAGTTGAGGGAATTTTCCGCAAAGAAAGGATTTCATCTCTGTTCGGAATCTTTCGGGCGAGAATTTTTCCGCGTTACGACGGGCTTCCGCTGGCGAAAATAGATCCCTCACTTGTTCGAACCCCTTCAGCGCATAGGCGAGAGATTCTGCGGTCTGTTCCTTAAAGAAGAGGCCGGTCTTTCCGTCGATTACAGTCTCGAGCGCGCCCCCCTCACCGTAAGCAATGACCGGCGCGCCCGCCGCTTGAGCTTCCAGCGGAGTGATTCCAAAATCCTCGATTCCCGGCATGAGAAACGCCCGGCAATGCTCATAATGATACTTGAGGACGAAGGCGGGTTGGCGCCCAAGGAAGGTAACGTTCGGCTTCGCCCGGGCCTTCAACGCCTCCAATTCCGAACCCGCGCCAATGATGACCAGCTTCTTACCCAAAAGATTGCAGGCATCAATCGCGAGATCGATTCGTTTATAAGGGACCAATTCCGAGACGATGAGATAAAAATCATCACGGTTTCGATCATGTTTAAATTCGCCAACATTGACCGGCGGATGAATGACCTCGGCGGTGCGACCATAGGATCTTTGAATGCGCTCCGCCACAAAGCGGGAATTCGCGATGAAGTAATCGACCCGCTGGGCCGCCTGATAATCAAAATTCCGCACATAAGGCGCCGAGGCCTTGAACAAAAGCCGGGCCGCCAGATTCAATCCGGAGGCATGGTCCATGTAAGTCTCCTGCATGTCCCACAGATAACGTGGAGGCGAATGGCAATAGCAAACGTGCGGGACCGAGGGATCATAACTGAGTCCCTTGATGACCGATGCATCCGTGGTCAGGAGCAATTGGGGAAGCCCTTGAACGCGAAGACGCGCCACCGCCATTGGGAAAAGAGGCAGCATCTTCTTATAGTGCCGAGCCGCTTGAGGCAGTCGTTCCAGCAGGGACCCTCGCAAGGAATGACGTCGAAGCTCCTCGCTTAATTTATCCCGCCGGGAAAGAAGGGTATAGATGGGCGCATCAGGAAAGAGTTCACAAAACTGCTCCAGAACTTTTTCCCCGCCCCGCATCTGCACGAGCCAATGATGGGCCAGCGCAACCTCCGCAGCTCTTTGATTCGACGTCATGAACGCACCATGCCGACTCCGAAACTTTTGTGGGATTTGGAAAGTGTTTAAATAGATTGTGGAAACTGTCTAGGTACTT
The DNA here is from genome assembly GCA_026225555.1 of Methylacidiphilales bacterium. Lineage (GTDB taxonomy): Bacteria > Verrucomicrobiota > Verrucomicrobiia > Methylacidiphilales > UBA1321 > JABDGH01. The sequence continues at coordinate 8,064 of JAMFSY010000074.1, read as the reverse complement.
TCCACCCGGCAAATGAGGATTTTGGACTGCACGAGATTTTGGGTCCTGGGGCATTGTCTGCCTAACCAAGGACTCTATATATGAAGAATAATGAAAAACTCGCCGGTGATTTAAACCTACAGGATAAAAACGATCAGATTAAAAAAATTCTGGTCGTCGATGACAACCCGATGGTCGCCAATATGGTGGTCAGAAGCCTGCGCCGCCTCGGCCATACCGACATCGGGGTTGCCCAAAGCGGAAGCGAAGCTTTGGAGATTGCGGCCCGCACCCTGCCCAACCTCGTCATCGTCGATATCGATATGCCGGAGATGGACGGTATCGAAACGGCACGAAGATTGATGTCGCTCTGCCCCTGCTCGATTATTTTCAGCACGGGCCTATGGGATGATAAGACCCTGCGCCGCAGCCAGGAAGTGAACGCCGCCTCCTATCTCGTCAAGCCCTTCAGCCCCGCCCAACTCCAGGCGGCACTTCAATTGGCCAATTGAAGTTGAAGCGCATGAAGACTCAAGATGGCGCCCCGAAATGGGCGCCGGGTCTCCTGGCAAATATAGCTGGGCGATTTCTATGGAGAAGCTTACCATGCAGAATATCTAACTCACCTCAAACAGTTGGAGCTCTCCGTATTTTGCTAGCCGACGATCATGAGATCCTCCGCCTGGGTACGGCCACATTTCTCAAGCTCAAAATGGGATGTGAAATCTGCGCGCAGGCCGCCAACGGCCGAGACGCCCTGAAGCTCGCGGAATCGACCCATCCCGATGTGGCCGTCATCGACCTGGGCCTTCCGGGCCTCAACGGATTGGATGTCACCAAGCAGATCCGACGGCTGTTACCGGCTACGGAAGTTGTGGTTCTCACCGGTGATGTCTCACCCGATATCTTCACCCTCGCCTTCGAGGCCGGGGCAAAAGCGTTGATCCTCAAGGCGCATGCGACCAAACATCTGGTTGAGGCGGTGACGATGGCAGCCCTTCACCGCTTTTATCTCACCCCCGAGGCGCATCAATCGCTTCACCAGCAAAAGTCATCCAAAACGCCTCCTCGAAAAGCCGTGTTGGTCCAAAGCCTGACCAGCCGCGAACGCGAAGCTGTCCAGTTGCTGGCGGAAGGAAAGAGCAATAAAGAGGTCGCCGGATTACTGGGCATTAGCGTCAAAACGGTGGAAACCCATCGCTCGACGATTATGAGGAAGTTAAGACTCTCCCGTCTCAGCGATCTCGTTCGCTACGCCATTCGGCACAAGATTATTAGCGCCTAAATGAAGCGACTGTTATTCATGCGGTCGTGCAGCCGGCTTCTCGTCCGCCTGGGGCTTCTAGGGTTGATCGGCACCGCGAGAATCACACTCGCGGCGACCACCACACCCTCGCCTGAGGCTGAATCCGAGGCAACCGTCAGACTTTTAGGTCATGGCATCAACCTTGCCAATGCCCTGGAAGCTCCTCGTGAAGGCCAATGGGGAGTTACCTTGCGGGATTCCTATTTCCTCGCCGTTCAGCAGGCGGGATTCACGACCGTCCGCGTGCCCATTCGTTGGTCGGCACACGCCGCGATAACGGCGCCTTATGCGATCGATCCGGCCTTCTGGCTGCGCATCGATTGGGTGGTTGCCGAGGCGAAAAAGCATCATCTGCAGGTCATTCTCGATTTCCAGAATTACGACGAGCTTTACCTGGAACCGGAGAAACACGAAGACCGCTTTCTCGGCATCTGGCGCGAAGTTGCCGAACACTACCGGACCGAACCTTCGTCCGTTCTCTTCGAGCTCCTCAACGAACCGCACAAACAACTGGATGCGGAAAAGTGGAATGCGCTTCTGGCCAAGGCGCTTGGAGTCATTCGTCCCACGAATCCCCAACGGCTGATCGTGGTCGGCCCTGCGAGCTGGAATAAAATCAGTGCGCTGCCACTTCTGGTCCTCCCGACGGAAGATCGATTTCTTGTTGCCTCCGTCCATTACTACGACCCGATGACTTTCACCCATCAAGGCGCGCCCTGGGAAAAAACCAGCCTCGATTGGCTGGGTACCGAATGGCTTGGGACTCCAGCCGACCGGCAGGTGGTCGATCGTGACTTCGATCAGGCGCGGAATTGGGGATCGGAACACCATCGGCCGATGCTTTTGGGTGAATTCGGCACCTACGAAAAAGCAGATATGGATTCTCGCCAACGATGGACCAATTACGTCGCGCGATCCGCCGAAGCTCATGGCATGGCGTGGGCCTACTGGGAATTTTGCGCCAGCTTTGGCGCTTACGATTCCTCGATCGATGCGTGGAGGCAGCCACTGATCGAAGCCCTAAAACCTTAGCCACTAGTCGTTCGGACCTATAAAAAAATCGACCAAAAGATTAATTAAGTTATATTAACACGTTAAAGGGGGTTTCTAATCCCTTTCGGAAGGCCGTGTTATGAAAATTCCTGCTCCTTTTCCGATTGAAGAGGCCCTTCGCCTCTCGGAATCCCGTTACCGACGTCTCTTCGAAACCGCCCAGGATGGCATTCTCGTCCTCGCTGCGGATACCGGCCAAGTGGTTGACGCTAATCCCTTCATGCAGGCGTTACTGGGGTACTCGCCCGACGAATTCGTAGGCAGGAAGCTATGGGAAATTGGACCCTTTAAAAGCATCGAGATCAGCAAGACCGTCTTCGCCGAGCTTCAGGTCAAAGACAGCGTCCGTTATGAAAATCTCTCGTTGGAAAGGAAGGACGGGACGCGGGTCGAAGCGGAGTTTATCAGCGTTGCCTATTTCGTGGAAAAACGGCGACTCATTCAGTGCAACATTCGCGACATCACCGAGCGCAGGCGGCTGGAGAAACTGGCAGAGGAAAGAACCATTGAACTGACCGCCCGCAACGAGGAGCTTCTCTCCAAGACCGCTTTTTTCGAGGCCCAGGTCAACTCGGCTCTCGATGGCATCCTGATCGTGGACAACGACGGGAGAAAAATCCTGGAAAACCAGCGGATGGTTGAGCTGTGGAATTTCCCCCTCGAGATGGCCGAGGAACCGGATGATCGGCGACGGCTCGAATGGGTCGCCAGCCAGCTCAAAACGCCCCTGCAATTCGTGGAGAATGTCGCCTATCTCTACGCCCATCCGAACGAGATCAGCCATGACGAGATTGAACTGAATAACGGGAAGTTCTACGACCGCTATTCCGCGCCGGTCCGGGGTAATGACGGGAAACATTACGGAAGAATCTGGGCCTTTCGCGACATCACCGAGCGCAAGCGGGCGGCGGTGCAGATCGCGGAACAGGCCGCCTTTCTGGACAAGGCGCAGGACGCCATCATCGTGCACGATCTCACGGGGGAAATCCTCTTCTGGAACAAAGGGGCGGAGCGGATGTACGACTGGCTGCGCCAGGATGTTCTCGGTCGAAAAATCGACGAGCTTCTTTATGCGAATCCCAAAAAAGCCGAGGAAGCGTACTCCATGGTCGTGGACAAGGGCGAGTGGTCGGGTGAGCTCGTCCATCTGACCAAGGACCGGCGCGAGACGACGATCGAGGCGCGTTGGACCCTCATCCGCGACAACGACGGCCTGCCCAAATCGGTGCTCGCGATCAACACCGACGTCACGGAAAAGAAAAAGATCGAGGCCCAGTTCATGCGGGCGCAGCGCATGGAAAGCGTCGGCACCCTGGCCGGAGGAATCGCGCATGATCTAAACAACATTCTCGCCCCGATCATGATGTCCATCGATGTCCTCAAGACGTTGTCGGAAAATCCGCAGGCCAAAAAGATCCTGGAAACCATCGAAGTCAGCGCCAAACGGGGCGCGGCCATTGTGCGTCAGGTGCTTTCCTTCGCCCGGGGCGAGGAAGGCGAACGCGTTGAAATCCAGCCCACCCACCTGCTGAAGGATCTCGAGCATATTATCAAGGATACCTTTCCCAAGGACATCCGGCTGCAATTCAGCGCTCCCATCGAAACGTGGACTATTTTGGGTGATCCGACCCAGGTGCACCAAATCCTCCTGAACCTGGCGGTGAACGCGCGCGATGCCATGCCGCACGGAGGCAGCCTCGCCATCACGGTGGAAAATTGCGAGCTGGACGAACAATACGCCGCCATGAATCATCTTCAGGCGAAAGCCGGGCGGTATATCAAGATCGAGGTGATCGATTCCGGCATTGGCATCCCCGAGAAACTCCTGGAGAAAATCTTCGATCCCTTTTTCACCACCAAGGAAGTCGGCAAGGGCACCGGCCTCGGGCTCTCCACGGTGATGGCCGTGGTGAAAAGCTACGACGGCCATATCAATGTCTATAGCGAGCTGGGCAAAGGCACCAATTTCAGTGTCTACCTGCCGGCGACCGAGATCTCTTGCGAAGGCAGGCAGGAATTGTCGGAACTCATCAGCCTGCCCAGGGGAAATGGCGAGACGGTCCTGGTTGTGGACGATGAATCCTCCATTCTTACCATCACCAGTCAGACGTTGCAGGCCTATGGCTACCGCGTTTTGAACGCCACCGATGGAGCCGAAGCCGTCGCCATCTATGCGCAGCACCGGAACGAAATTGCGGTGGTCCTCACCGATATCATGATGCCCGTGATGGATGGCCCGGCGATGATCCGCGTTTTAATGAGGATCAACCCCGCGATCAAAATCGTCGCGGCCAGCGGCCTCAACTCCAATGATAGTGTATCGAAGGTTTCGGGAGCCGGAGTGAAACACTTCCTGACCAAGCCCTACTCCGCCGGAATCCTGCTGACGACGCTACGCATGATCCTCGGCGAAGCCTGACGCTCTCCGATTGACGTCCATCAGGCGTTCTTCTGCGACGGCGGAATTTTCTGAAGAGCGTCCAGGGTGGCGTTCTTGTAAAGCAGACTTAAGGTGGGTGTGTTCAGGCAGGCATCGACGAAAAGATTCGCCGAGGCATTGCACATCATGGCCATGAGACCGATGTGGACGATCTCCGTCGCCAGTTCGCCCATGACGTGAACGCCGAGCAATTTCAGATCGTCCTGGCGAAAAATCAACTTCAGGAAACCATCCTGGTCACCGATGATCCGCCCGCGGGCGTTGTCCTTATATTTGGCCCGGCCCACGATATAGGCGACGTTGTTCTTTTGCAGCGCCTCTTCCGTGTCGCCGACCATGCTGGCCTCGGGAATCGTATAAATACCATTGGGCAAAAGTGGCGAAATGGAACTTCCCGTCAACCCCATGGCATGACGAGCCACGCGACGGCCCTGCTCCATGCTCGTCGAGGCGAGAGCAGGAAAACCGACCACGTCCCCCGCGGCATAGACGTTCTCGATGTTCGTTTGGAAATGTTCGTTCACGGGGAGAACCCCGCGTTCGCCGGTCTTGATGCCGGCCTTGTCGAGCCCGAGATTACCCGTATTGCTTTGCCGCCCCGCAGCCACCAGCACGGCATCGACCGTCAGGACGGCCCCGGACGAAAGCTCGAGCCGAACGCCGCCCGATTCCTGGGGAACGCATTTCTGCACTTTTTCCTTCCAACGAAAGACGATGCCGCTGCGCTCGAACGCGCTCACCAAACCCTGAGATAATTCCTTATCCAGGAAGGGAAGCAGGACGTCGCGTCCGTCGATGATACAGACCTCCGCCCCCAAGGCCCGGAAGATGCAGCCATATTCGGCGCCGATCACGCCTGCGCCGATGACGGCCATCGTTTTGGGAATGCGATCCAGTTTCAGGATCGTGTCGGAATCATATATTTCGCCCTGGCCGAAGGGAAAAAGTTCCGGATGAACCGGGGAGGAGCCGGTGGAAATCAGCACCTTGTCTCCGCGAAGTTGGATCTGCTGGCCTTCCTGCCCTTCCGAAGACAGACGGACATTCAGGGTGTGGGCGTCTTGAAAGGTACAGTCGCCCCAGTAGATCTCGACCTTAAGGCCGCCCAGCCGTTGCGCGAGGGTCGAATGAAAAGCATCCTTCACCTTTTCCTCGTGGCCGAGAAAGTCGGCCACCGTTACTTCGCGGCGCAGCGAAAGATCGACCCCATAAAGATTGCGCGACCTCAGGCCCGAAAAGGCCAGCGCGGTTTCGCGCAAGGTCTTACTCGGGACCGTGCCGGTGTTGATTCCCGCTCCGCCAATCTCCCGATGGCTGTCCACGAGCGCCACGCTTTTACCAAAAGAGGCGGCGGTTGTCGCTGCCGTGATGCCGGCCGGCCCCCCGCCGATGATTACCAGGTCGTAGGTTTTCAGATCGTTCGTCATAATTTTATCTTAGGGGTTTCTGGGCTGCGTCAAGAGGTGGTTCCATCGGGGACATCCGCGAGCCGCTTATAATCTTCCGGGGAATCAATGTCATCCAGCGCCTCGGGCAGTTCCAAGGACGATGCATTCAAGGCATGGCGCAACAAAATTTTCTTCGCCCCCTCCGCGCCGTGCAGGGCCTTCAATTCCGGAAAAAGACCGCAATCAAAAACGGCGGGCACTCCCGCTTTGCCACCGTAAAAGGCGGCGGAAATCAGAACGTCCGGTGGTTGCCAAAGTTCGACCAGTTGCCGGAGCGACGCAACCGAAATAAAAGGCTGATCGTGCAGCATGACCAGGACGGCTTCCACCGTCGGCGCCGTTTTCTCCAGCGCATCCATTCCCACACGCAGAGAGGATCCCATCCCCTCCTCCCACGCGTCATTCCCCGCGAAGGTCACCGGCAAATCCTTGAGCGCCGCCCGGCACGCGTCGACCTCCGCGCCGAGAACGATGACGACGGGCGAAAAGCCGGTCGCCAGCGCGGTCGTGGCGGCATGACGCAGCAACGTCGTGTCGCGAAAGGGAAGCAACTGCTTGGGGCGGCCCATCCGCACCGAACCGCCCGCGGCGAGAAGAATGATCCCGACGGAGCGCATGTCGTGGGCCGGTTTATTCCAGCGTCAATCGCGCTGCGATATCGCGCCGATATTGGCTTCCCGCAAAGTGAATCTTGGCCACGCGTTGGTAGGCCAGGTCGCGCGCCGTGGCCAGGTCTCCCGCCCAGGCCGTGACACTCAGCACCCGGCCGCCACTGGTCACGACATCCTTCCCGCGCTGTTTGGTTCCGCCCTGGAAAACGAAGGTATCCGGCAACTCCAGCTCGAGTCCCTCGATCGGGGCGCCCGTCTCCGGAGTGCCGGGGTAACCCGCCGCGGCCAGCACGATGGTGACAGCATGGAGAGCGTTGAGTCGGATCGCGAGCTGGCCCAGACGCTGTTCCCGTACGGCATGGAAAATATCGACCAGCGGTGTCTCAAGCAAGGGGAGCAGGATCTGCGTTTCGGGATCGCCTCCGCGCACGTTGAATTCGAGGATCTGTGGGCCTGCCGCCGTCCAGATGAGACCGATATAAAGGATGCCGCGAAAATCGATGCCTTCCTTGTGCAAGGAGGCGAGAACCGGTTCGACCACTTCCCGCGCAATCTGCTTTTGCAACGCGTCCGTGGCGAAGGGCGCGGGAGCGTACGCGCCCATGCCACCGGTATTGGGGCCGGAATCGCCGTCTCCGAGTTTCTTATGGTCCTGCGCGATCGGCAGGATGAAATGCGCCAGGCCGTCCGTGAGCACATGCACCGACATCTCCCGGCCGGGCAGGAAGTCCTCGATGACCATGGCGTTGCCCGCATCGCCGAAGATCCGTTCATCCATGATACGATGGATTGTTTCCGTCGCTTCCGCCTGATTCTGCGCGATGATCACGCCCTTCCCCGCCGCCAGCCCGTCGGCCTTGAGCACCAAAGGATAGGAACATGTCTGACTATAAGCCACCGCAGTCGCGGCATCGGTGAATCCCCTCCCGGCGGCGGTGGGCATGTTGTACTTGAGCAGGAAATCCTTGGTGAAGACCTTGCTACCTTCCAACCGGGCGGCGGCGCCGTTGGGCCCGAAGATCGGCAGACCCGCCTCCGCAAAACGATCGACCACTCCCGCACAGAGCGGTGCTTCCGGGCCCACGATGGTGAGGTCCGGCTTTTCCGCAGAAGCCCAGCGCACGAGGCCGTCGAGATCCGTCCCCTCGATGGGCAAATTCGTGCCCAAGGCGCCCGTACCGGCATTACCCGGCGCGGTGAAAAGTTGAACCTGGGGATGATCGCGAT
>JAMFSY010000073.1 GCA_026225555.1 Methylacidiphilales bacterium | reverse complement strand
TTCACCCTGCAAATTTCGACTGATCTGTTTGGCCGTAAAACCAAGTTGGAGGAGTGACTTCACTGTTTTGACCTGGTTGCCCCGCTCGCTGAACATGGCCACGGCGGATGGCGGGACTTCCTTCAAGCCAAAGCCAGCCGGAGCTGTTTCGACCTGGTAGCCGAGCTTTCCCATGCGAGCCGCCAGATTGTTATGAATTCGCGCGTCCAGTGTCGTGCGCAGTTCCAGCATTTGGCCGTAATGAACCGCCAGATATTTTTGCCTTTCCTGATCCCAGCTCACATTGCCAATGAGCGCATGGACATGAAAATCGGGATCGTTCGTGCGGCTGGTTTCATGCTGGAACAAAGCGGCCAGCATCTTTCCCGTGGGCTTCGTCATCTCTTCATTGGCCAGATTTCCACGGCGATCACGGACATCGACCTGTTGCTCGAACCATTTCAGTTCGTCTTTGACCGCAGCGTAAAGTTGCCCTTTGACCCGATCATCGACCGCCGCCACCACACTCACTGCTTTCGGTGGGCTGTAGGTGAATTCGATGTATTTGATCTCCGATATTCTTGGACGTGACGAATCGGCTCCCAAGGCCTTCATGTCGCAATTCACGAAAGCGACAAACTCATCCCGCGTGATGGCTTTTTCCGAGAGATTCAACCGTTCCGCCACCTTGCCGATGAACTCACCTCGATCCATTTTTTCACTGGTGACGAAGTAGTCAGCGGCATTGAGATGATTCTTGAAATAATCAATCGCACCTTGAACCGAAGTACATACTGCCTTGGAAACCATGGCCCACTTTACCTCATAAAAAGGCACTTTTTAAGCCGCCCACCCTCTTTACCTATTCCTACTTATAGAGTCATAAATACGGCATCTCCTTACCTCTATAATAACGAAGATGTAATTTTATCAGGATCACCAAATTCAATCCATAATCAGACCAATTTCCATGCAGAGAATGATCGCATAAAAGATCATGGAAAAGAGTATCCATACATGTCCCTAAGCGTGGCTTGAGGCATGGTCGAAGGCCGAAAACGTAGTCACTTGTTGCGAGTCCATATCGTGAAAATGGACTGAAGTCACAACAACTGCCAACGAGTTGCCACCAGTCACAACTCGTCATACGTTCCGGCGACATGACCGGAAAACCTTTTCAATCGAAACTCACGCCACACTTCGCGCTCATCAAGGAGATGCGTCGGAAGCGGCAGAGCTGGCAGGAGATCGTTAATCATCTCAAGACGCTCGGCATCACGAGCGACAAGGGAAGCGTCTGCGCGTTTTTCAAACGCCACCGCCGCCGGCCTGCCCCGATGGGGATGGAACCGGAGATTGAAACGCAAACGGCGCGGCGTTTCGCTCCTCAAACGCCATCCCTCGATTTGCCAGAATTGACCGAATCTCTCCCGCCAGAGAGCGAGTTCGGCCCCGACCCGTTGACGCGAAGCATTAAGAAGAAATGGGGCATTGTCCCCGCAACTTAAACCACTAACTCATATGTCTGACCTTAAAAAAATAAATCATCGTTTAGTCACCTGTTTTCAATCCAGCGGACGCATCGGTAAGTCCACCGTCTTTGAAGGAATCCTCGCCTGGGCGAGATTTGCCGGAATCCCCGTCGCAGCCGTCGATTGCGACGCCGAACATCGGACCCTCAGCAAGCGGTTCCCCGAAGCTGCCTTTGTCGATGCCACCCGATCCAAAGATGAGTTTTTGCAACTCATCATGGAATTGCCAGATACGCCGCTGGCCGTGGCCGATTTCCCGGCCCAGGCGACGGACTTCCTCCTAAGTGCCATGGATTCATTGCGTGTGCTCGACGCCCTCGATGCCCGCGAGACGCGGCTGACCGTGCTAATGTTTGCAGCAGATGATCCCACGGCCACGGCAAGCTTGGCCAAGACCTATCGCGCCCTCGGCAACCGCGCCGATTACCTGCTGGTCAAAAATCCAGCCCGGTTCCGTAGCGAGGTTTTTGACCAGACCGCTCTCGCGGAATTGTTCAAACGAGACCGGGTACCGTTTCTCGAATTGCCCACTATCACCGCGACGACCATCCAAGCCATTCAGGATGCCAGCGCGGAGAAGAAAAAGCACCTGACCTATTCGGAAGCCGAAAAGCTGACCTCCATCCATCAGATGTGCCGGTTTGAGATCGAGTATTTTCTCAATCGAATCTTCACCCAATGCGAAGACGTGGCAAGGGTGCTGGTTCCCGATCCGGCCCTCATCAAAAACAAAGTGAGCCGACCGGCAGAGAAAGCCACCCGTAGAGCCATCGACGAGTTCAAACCATTGGACGATCTATGAGCAGCCAGGACGACGAGCTTTTGAATTTCATTGTGGACGGATTGCCAGGAAAACAGCGGGACATTGTCGCGCGCTCGTTCTACGCGCTGGGTCATGGCGATCCTGACAGTGCGCCGGTGCAAATGACGGTGATGTTCACCGCCTGCACCAGGAAGATGGCCCAGATACCGGCAGAAATCAGGGGGGCGAACGTCGAATCCAGAAAGCAGCTTGCCGAGGCCAGGGAACTCGAACGCCAGGTGATTCAAAGAGTAGACATGGGCAACTCCATGGTGATTTCCGCATTCCGGGACGAGGCCGTCCGCACCAAGGAAGCATTGCGTGAAACCGTTATTCAGGCCGACCGAACCAAGTTTCAGGCCGAGCAGATGGCCAAGGAGATGAAACCGGCCATCGCTGCCACGAGGGAAATAGGACGGGATTTAACCCAACTGAGGGACGATTTGCGGAAATTCGATGACTCTTTTCAAAGGGTGGAGAAAATGGCCGAGGAGATTCACAGCAGCCACACCATCAATACGGAGTTGTTCAAACACATGACGAAGGAGGTTCGCGCGAATTGGGCGACGATAGGATTGGGTTTTGGAATGGTTCTGGAATACGCGTTGATCGAGTCGCAAGCGCCCCCGTGGTCTGGTCTTGTTTTCTTCGCCCTCGTGGCTGGCCTTACGCAATGGCTCTTGCGCTGGAATTGGTGCCATGTACGGACGTTGACTGAAAGGTTTTTGCCCATTGCGAAAACCAAGCCTGCGGAGTGAATGAGGATTTTCTAGCTGTTTTGGTGGGAAAACCTTTCCGCCCCACTCGTTCGGAAATTTCCGGCAAGCAACGGGCGTCTTTCCTTAGGTGTGGGAATTCTTTTCCGGCTTTTCTGTGTTTCGCGAGGCCGAGCAACCGCCGCGCCCCGCTTCTGCCGAACCAGAAGCGCGTCACGTCGGCTGCTTTTTGCTGCGGTTGGTGTGCCGCTTTTCGATCCCCGGCCCGAGAGGAAGAGGGGCCGGGGTTCAAAACGCGGGAGATGAGCGCTCCCGTTGGTCGCTGGGCACGCCTCAAAAATCGCCGGAATGCGTTTTGTCGCAGTCCGGGTTGAATGCCGAGAATAGACGCTGATGGCAAAATAGATTCCGCGAGTTTTTCCTCAGGAAAGAGGTAACCCTATAAACTCAGGAAGCCATTGGTGCCGCTTCGGCCATGTGCTCGCGCGCGCGCTGGATAACTACTCTCTGCGTCCAGCTCCACGGCGGTACGTGATTGCACTCTGACGACGGTGAAGCACGGTGAGCATGGTGATCGCGCTGTGTTTTTGAGCTTTTCCTACGACAACGCTTTACAACCGCGCAGATGGATATACCGTGTAAATACACGGTATATGGCTCCCCCATTAACAAAGCATCTGACTGAAGCCCAGCTTCGAGTCGCGCGTGTCATTGCTCGCTGGGAGCACCAAGAGCGTCCTGCTTTTGTTCCTGATCTGGTAAATGCCTTGGGCTTGCCCGCCGAGAGCAGCTTGACGGAAACCCTTCAACGGATGGAGCGGAACGAGTTCGTTGAAATACTTGGTGGCGGAGCGAAGGGACGGCGGCGGCTCGTGCGCCTGACTGCCAAGGGGCGTTTTGCTGTGGGTAGCGGTGGCCTACCACTCTTGGGAGAGATTCCCGCCGGTCCTCTGACCGAAGCTCTTGCAGACGCACTCACGGTTGTTGCAGAAGACGATCTTCTCTCTTGGCGGCAAGGTGATTTTCTGTTGCGAGTGAAGGGTGACTCGATGATTGGTGACGGGATTCTCCCCGGCGATTGGGTTCTCCTGCGCCCAAACGAGGACGTTCAGGACGGCGAGATCGCTGCGGTTCACGCCAATGACAATTACGAAGGCACGCTCAAGCATGTTCTGGTTGAGTCTGGACAAGTTCGACTTCGCGCCAGCAACCCCGATTACGATGACATCGTCGTTCCTGCCGTGAACTGGCGCGGGGTGGCAGGAGTCTTTCGGGGGCTCGTGCGCAAACAAGGAGCTAAAGGGTGAAGGCTTCCCTTTCTGCGATGCAAAAAATCTCTTTGTCAGAGGATCGCGAAGATTGCAGCCCCAATGGAACATCTTAATACTCCCCCTAACCCTGTAAATGGATCGTCGTCTTGAAAAGTCACTCATCTACCAACCAAACACCGGAGGAGACGATTCCGGGCTTCTTTCGCCATCCCAGCGAGTGGGAGTCGGACCAGTTTGCGCGTGCGCACAGTCACTATCTTTCGAGGGCGTGGAAGGAGTTTGGTCTTTGGGCCATTTTCTGCGTGGAAGGACGGCCAACGGTCTATTTCAAGAAAGTCGCCAAGCGGAAGGCAGACCAAGAGGCTGACTGGCATCGACGGCTTTGGAATCATGGTATCGCCACCATGCTGGTGGTTGAAGATGACCGGGAGACACGCATTTTTTCCGCTCTTGCCAAGCCCAAGCCCGGTACTCCTGAGCCCGTCGACGACAACCGGTTGGTAGAGGTCGTCGACCAAGCCGCCTTCGCCGCAGAAATATTGCAGTTTGTTCGTCGGGTCGAGACTGGCCAGTACTACCTCGATCACCCCAATAAATTCGACGCCAAGTCAAGTGTAGACGCCTATCTCTTGAGCAACTTGGGTGCGGCTAGAAACGAGTTGTGTAACAGCAATGACGACACGTCCCTCGCGCCTGCCACGGCGCATGCGCTTCTTGGCCGCTGTCTTTTCACGAGCTATTTGTTGGAGCGTGAGATCATCGGACCGCAACAGTTGAGGCATATTGGAGCACCGGCGGCAAAAACAATGCGTGAACTTCTGGAGCAAGTCACGGCGACTGAGGCTATCCAGATTCTGTATGATCTTTTCCGGCTACTACAGGATGACTTCAACGGTAGTTTGTTTGGCCTGCAACTCGTGGGTGAAAAGCGGCAGATTCGGGCGCGGCACATCGACGTCCTAAAGAGATTCTTCGCAGGAGAAGATTTCAACGCGCATCAGCCCCTTCTGCCCGGACTCAACCTCTACGATTTCAAGCTTATCCCCATTGAATTCATCAGCGCCATCTACGAAGATTTTCTGGCCGCTGAAGCAAAAGGTTCGAGTGATGACACGTCCAAGAGTGGCCAGCGCAAGGCCGGTGCCTTTTATACTCCCCCACGTTTGGCAGAGCTTGTTGTCGATGTGGCTACTCGCGGTTGGGACACTCTTCTCGACAAACGCTGCTTGGATCCCGCCTGCGGCTCTGGTGTTTTTCTCGTTATTCTCTTTCAGCGGATGGCTGACGAATGGCGGCGCCGTCATCCGCGAGCGAAGAATACTCAACGGGCAAAAGCGTTGCGTTCGCTCCTAACAGAAAACCTGTGCGGTATTGACCGAGATCACACGGCCTGCATGGTGGCCTGCTTCAGCCTCTATCTTGGATTCCTCGATCAATTCGACGAACCGAGTGATATTTGGGAACTCAAGCGTGAGCTTGATGCGTCCGGTTCTGCGAAGGTTTTGCCAGAGCTTTTGGCTGCGAAGGATCAAACAGTCCCATCCGTGGCCACGATCAATGACGCGGATTTCTTCGATGCAAAGTATCCCGACTCGGGAAAGTTCGATCTCATCATCGGAAATCCACCTTGGGTCGGACGTCAACAGACGGGTCAGGTAGACTTAATGGAGAGCTGGTTGCTGTCTGATCAAAATCCCGACTTCCAAAGTGCCTCCGGTTCACACGCGAACCGCATTGCTCGGTACATTCCAGAGAAACAATCGGCCGTTGCGTTCATGTGGAAAACGCCCATGCACGCTAAGGAAACTGGGCGTGTGTGCTTACTCTTGCCCTCTCGAGTTTTTCTTTCTCTTAGCAACGATTCGTTTCAAGCCGCTTGGTTTCGTCGTTTTACTGCGGAAGAGATATGGCTCTTGGCCGATTATCGACACCTGCTTTTTGCGGGGGCAATTTGCCCCGCCCTTATCGCTGTCTTTGCTCCAGAAAGACCTGATCGGGATACTACTGAGATCGATTATTTCGTACCCAAAGTTGACCGACTGGACCCTCGTCGTGCGGGAATTGTCGTGATGCCAGATGATCAGAAAAGGGTTCCGCTCCGGGATGTCATAGACAGTGCTGACGAAGGTAGAGCAGCGGCTTTCTGGAAGAAACATTACTGGGGCACTGGACGCGATCTTGAGCTGGTGGATCGCCTGAGTTCCTTGCCAAGGCTCGGCGAGGTGGCAGATCGACCCGGCAAAGCTCGGTGGTCGAAGGGCGGCGGATTTCAACCTTACCATCCGGGTATAACGACCGGGGAGGCAAAAGACTGCTGGTGGGATCAATCCCACTTGTACCTTGATACGGCCTCGGATGAATTTGATCTGCTGTTGTTGGAGAGCGATTGCAGGGAGGTCGGGGCTAAGTTCCGAAAGCTTCGAAGGAAGCCTGACCCAAGACTTTCGCAGCCTCCCTTGGTCATTTTTAATCGCGCCTGTACCAAGATCGCCTTCTCTGATTTTCCGGTGATTTTCCAGCACACTCTCGCTGCGATTGCCGGGCCGAAAGGGGACGCTGAGCTGCTCCTTTTTCTTACTGCCGTGCTTAACTCACCGCTTTGTCTCTACTTCCTCTTTCACACCACGGCAAATCTTGGCATCGAGCGTGAGACCGCGCTTCTTGACGAATACATGCGAGTGCCATTTCCTCTTCCCGAGCAGACTCGACGTCCTGAGGTTAGTCGTGAAATCGTGAAAAAGGTGGCCGCTCGGTTGCGCGACGCACGCAAGGCCTTGGGCAATCAGTTTCAGTTAGCCGGACAGCGCGACCACATCATTGAAGAAGCGAAGGCAGACGCAACAAAACTGGTGTTTGATTACTTTCAGCTTTCCACTTGGGAGCGGCAGCTTGTTGAGGATACGGTCGAAATTTTCCGGCGCAGTGCTACTCCCGATTCTCTCGACGGCGACATTCCAACACTG
Organism: Methylacidiphilales bacterium; assembly: GCA_026225555.1. Taxonomy (GTDB): domain Bacteria; phylum Verrucomicrobiota; class Verrucomicrobiia; order Methylacidiphilales; family UBA1321; genus JABDGH01. The sequence continues at coordinate 41,445 of JAMFSY010000073.1, read as the reverse complement.
CGACGGACTAAACCGTCTCAAATTGATTGGCATCGCCATTATGCCGACCTGATCTGTAGCACCATCAATAACTGGGCCAAACGGCAGCCTTGGAAAGTTGAGGCTGGGCTGCAAGTGTCCTCTTCTCTGGGGCTGGGGCTGCTTACCCTCCGTCGTACCGAAGAGCCTTCTTCGTTTCAGGAGAAGGTGGCCGGTGCAGACTTTGAACGCATCCTTGAGCGACTGCAACGAGTCTCCATCCAGCAGGGAGGGCGCATCTCTTATCTTCGCGGTTTCGCCCTGATTGAAGCCCGAAGCATTCACATCCTCAAGCCGCTGACCGTGCGCCACTGGACTCGCACGGCGGCCCTCAATGACGCTGATAGCCTCGTGGCACAAATGCTGGCCGCCACCCAACGTGCCTAATGCAAATCGTCACCAGTACCACCAGTACAGGGGCGAGCCAATGGTTCCCCGAAGGATTCGTTCCTGAAGTCATCGAGCTTCTTTTGGCGACGTGGAAAAAATTAGCTCTGCCCGACGACGTACGCTTGGAAACCCGCATTACGGCCTTGTTTAACAACGCGCTTGAGGATGAATACACCAAGCAAAATAAGCCTTGGTATGTCTTTCCCGAGATCAAGAAAATCGATTCTAAAACCGGTAAGGAAGTCGCCCGCACTGATATTCGCTTCTATCACCGCGCCACCCCGGGGCAAAAACTTTACTTTGCTCTCGAGGGAAAGAGGCTGCACGCCCATTCCGAAAACGGAACACGTCCCGGCTATGGAGAGTACGTAGGCGCTGACGGGATGATGTGCTTCGTGACGGGAAAATATAGCGAGATAGCTTCCTGCGGAGGAATGCTCGGATACGTGATGGATGGCAAATTGAAGTCGGCATCGAAGGGGATAGCTAAAGCCATTGGCAATACATCCGTCCCCTTAATGCTGGCCGCAGGCAGCACCTATTCGCCTTGCCAGCACATGCCGAAACATCCTTGGAATGGCGTAACTCAGCACAGCAGGGGGAGTGGTCCATTCGACATCTACCACCTCCTGTTTTCTGTGCCTCAATGCGTCAAGAAGCACGGTTCTACGGCATCTTCCTCCAAAACTTCCTGAACCACTGAAGGGCTGTTTGTTAGATAGAGGAGAACCTCCATCGGTAGCGATGAGCTAAAAGAAAAGTGCCGCGCGGGAAGAACACTTTTCTTGCGTCGTCAGCTAGCCCATAAGGGCATGATTGCGCAACGACATTGGCGAGAGTCCAGCGCGAGGTTAGTCGCTGCGGATAGCTCGTGAATCAGAATTAGTGGGCTTATTGACAATACCCACCCCGGCTTTGACCGTGGCGGGTCCAATCCACCGATACCACACGACTACTTAACCTCCTTGTCGTTCGTTCCAATTCCTTCAGCGCGACCTGAGCAATCAGGCCTAAGTGCAAACCAAGCGGCTGCGGCATCCGGTGTCACCAGTTCGCGGTAATGGCCGAAGATAACTTCCGGCGAATTACCAGCTTCCAAAGCAACCCGCGCCGTATCGTGCAGGATAGCCAGCCGATACGAAATGAACGAATGGCGCAGACCGTTCTCCTGCCACTCGAAACCCTCGCAAAGCCGCGCCGCCGCGATTTGCGGGCGCTGGTGGAGGCATACCGAACCGGAAGCCTGTTTGCAAGGTGTCAGCCACAACTTGAGGTTATCCGAGATCGGCACGAGCCGCCGTTGGCGGGTCTTGGCCTTGCTCGCATCCACGGTGATGAAGCCGCGATCCAAATCAATTTCCTTCCAGTCCAGCCGCTGCAATTCGGCCATCCGCAGCCCCGCGAAGGCACCCAGGGCGAGGAAAGGCCGCAAGGTTACATCGGCATTATTGAGCAGAATGGCGATGTTTTCCGGCGTGAAGATGGAGACAGAGCTTTTCGTCTCCTTGTACCGCACCATCGCTGGGAACGGACTGCCGCCCCTGACCAAATAACTCCGGCCCTCTGCCCAATTACCACAGGCTACCAGGATAATCCGCATCCCGTTCTTGGTTTTCGCCGCGAAAGGAAGACCGCCAAGCCAGGCATCGAGTTCCGTCGTCTTCAAATCGGGCAGCATCTTGCCGGGAAACGCCTTGGCCAAGTCGCCGACGATTTTGCGGCATTGGCTGACGTAATGCGCGGAAAGGCCCGACTGCTCGCGGGACTTCGCGAATTGCTCCGCGATTTCCGCCAGTGTCAGGCGGGGCACATCCGCCCGGTTATGCCGCAGGAAGAATTCCACCGCTTCCCGCAGACTCGCCTTGCCCAGCTTGCTGACAGCCTGCGCGTGTTCCTCCACCGCCACATGCAACGCATAGCTTGGAGCAAGAACCCGCCGGGCGGCAATGAGACTTTCCAACTCAGGCGTGGCCATCGCCTCGACTGCTTCCGCGTCGTTCGTCAACCCACCGAGTATTTGCTTGGCGACCCGCTTCGCCTCGGCTTTGTCCGCGAAGTTTTTCTGAACCCGCCGTCCCGCCGCATAATAAGCAAGCTGGTACATCGCCTTACCGCGATTGACCGATTGATAGAGTTTGACCGTCTGATTTCCGTTTGTGATAACTGTCGCCATATACTGTATGGCGGGATGTCAACCCATCTGCATTTGCGATGCATTCCGTTATGCTAGAATCGGTCACTCACTCAAGTGACTCTCATTTCAATGTTCTAGCTTCGGTCATAGACCGCAGCTACAGATGGCGGGGGAGACCACGGAACTGATCCTTCGACAAGCTCAGGATAACGGGCTTCTTCGAGTTAATTTAAATCCACCGAAGGCAGCGCCAACTGCGGCGCCGTTTCCTTCGACCACGGATTGATTGTCTCGCCCGAATCGATCAGCGCCTGACGATAACCCCGGCAGAGCGCGCGAATGATCTGCAGATTGATCCCGGCATGACGCTCGGGATAGTCCTCAAAATTCTTCAACGCCAGGGCGAACAAACGCGCGGAGGGCCCGAGCCGGTTCTTTTGCAAGTGGACGAACGCCCCGGCCATCTGAATCAGGCCCTGGTAAAACTTGGCCTGCGCCTGCCCGCGGATCGGGAGCCAGACTTCCTCCAGCACGTCATGCGCTTCGTAATAAATCTGCGCGTTGAAGCAGCGAAAAAAGCCGACGTAATGGCGGTTGAAATCGGGCGACTCTTCGAACTGCGCGAGCAGAGCATCAATCTTGGGCGACTTATGGGTGGCCATGATCGAGAGCGTGCCTCCGTTATTTGACCACGTTCCGGGCGCGCAGGAAGACTTCCAGCTCCGCCGCGCCAAAATCGGCGAGAATCTCGTCGCCCCAGCGCATGGTCGGGGCCTTCGTCTGGCCGGAGAGCCGTTTCATTTCCGCGAACGCGGCGGGATCGACGGTGACATCCGCCTGGCCATAGGCGATGCCGTGCTCCTGCAGGTAGGATTCCGCCTCCTCACACCAGGGGCAGCCGGCTTTGATGTAGAGAAAAGGACGGGGTGTGGACATGCTGGAACCTACGCAACTGGAGCGTTTTGTCGCGTGGAAAATTTCCCACGGACCTGCTTGCCATTGCCGCATGGTTCGCTTTGAATCGAACCATGGCCAGAACCCGCGCGGTACGAAGTATTTCCACCCCCCGGCGCGTTTTGATCGCGCCCGACAAGTTCAAGGGAACCCTGACTTCGGAGGCGGCGGCGAAGGCCATCGAGCGTGGCGTGCGCCGCGCCTGGCCCCAGGCGAAAACGACCTGCCTCAGCCTGACCGATGGCGGCGAGGGCTTCGTCGAGCTCATGGTCCGGCAGACCGGCGGCCGTTTGCGCACGACCAAAACGGTGGATGCGGCCTGGCGTCCCTGCGTGGCGAAGTGGGGCGTGCTCGGCAACGGCCGCACCGCCGTCATCGGCCTGGCCAATGCGTCCGGCATCGCGCAACTGCCCGCGAACCTGCGTAATCCCGAGAAGACCTCCAATCTCGGCACCGGCCTGCTGATCGCCCAGGCGGTGAAGGAAGGCTTTCGTGAAATCCTGGTCGGTCTCGGCGGCAGCGCGACGACAGAGGGCGGCATTTCGCTCGCCTCCGTTCTCGGCTATCGCTTCCTCGACGAGACGGGCCATGACATTCCGCTGGATGGCGCGGGACTCGGTCGCCTGGCTGAAATCGTGCCGCCGAAACTCATGCCGCGCGCCCATTTCATCGTCGCGACCGACGTGGATAATCCGCTCTACGGGCCCAAGGGCGCAGCCCGCCAGTTTGCCGCGCAAAAAGGGGCGGATGCCGCCATGATTGCGCGGTTGGAAAAAGGCCTGCAACGGCTGGCCCGCATTGTGAAACGCGATCTGGGGATCGATGTGGCCCAGGAGCCGGGTGCGGGCGCCGCCGGCGGGTGCGGTTACGGGCTCATGGCCTTCTTCGAGGCGAAGAGGGAAAACGGATTCCAACTGGTGCGCCGATTGTTGAAACTCGACGCGATGATTCGCCGTCACGATCTCGTCATTACCGGCGAAGGCTCCTTCGATCGCACCTCCCTTCTCGGCAAGGCCCCGGCGCAACTGGGCGACCTGGCGCGCGAGATCAAAAAGCCCGCCTGGGCCTTTTGCGGGCGCTCGACCCTGACGGTTTCCCGGACGCCCTTCGAGCGGATCGCGGCATTGAGCACGAAGGAAAATCCGGGTCCGCCGCCTGAGGACCTCTCCTCCGAACAACATGCCAGCCGGCTCGAGACGCTAGCGTATGAAATGGCTCACGGGCATGGCCAATTGGATTGACCTGCCCGGCCTCAGTTCCCCACCCTGTTCCCTCCATGAGCCACTCGCCCGCTCCCTCCCGTTACGGAAAGATGAAATACCAGCGCTGCGGCAAAAGCGGCGTGCTGCTGCCCCGCATCTCGCTCGGCCTCTGGCATAATTTTGGAGATGTCGATTCCCAGAAAACCGCGCGGGAATTGATTCTTCACGCGTTCGACCACGGCATCACCCATTTCGACCTGGCCAATAATTATGGGCCGCCGCCCGGTTCGGCGGAGACCAATTTCGGTCGCATTCTGCGCGAGGAACTGGCCGAGTATCGCGACGAAATGATCATCTCGACCAAGGCCGGTTACGGGATGTATGCCGGACCCTACGGCGATTGGGGTTCCCGCAAATATCTGCTGGCGAGCCTGGATCAAAGTCTCAAGCGGATGGGCTTGGAGTATGTCGATATTTTCTACCACCACCGGCCCGACCCCGAGACGCCTTTGGAAGAGACCATGGGTGCGCTCGATCAGGCCGTGCGCCAGGGCAAGGCGCTTTATGCGGGCATCTCCAACTATTCGCCGGAGCAGACCCGGCAGGCCGCGGCCATTTTGCGGCGGCTGGGCACGCCCTGCCTGATCCACCAGCCCGCCTACAATATGTTCCATCGCTGGATTGAGGATGGCTTGACGAAGGTGCTGGAGGAAGAGGGCATTGGCTGCATTCCCTTTTCGCCGCTGGCGCAGGGTCAGTTGACCGATCGTTACCTGCAGAATATCCCCCAGGACTCCCGCGTCGCCCGGGGCGGCTTTCTTAAAGAGGAGCAGGTCAAAAAGAACCTGCCCCGTGTCCGCGCCCTGAATACCCTCGCGCAAAAGCGCGGCCAGCCGCTGGCCGAGATGGCGCTGGCCTGGGTGCTGCGCTTGCCTGCCGTCACGACGGCTTTGATCGGCGCGAGTTCCGTCGCCCAGCTCGATACCAATCTCAAGGTGCTGGACCGGCTCGATTTTTCGGAAACGGAACTGGGTGAGATCGAGAAAATTCTCCAATCATGAAGAACGTCGTGCGTCATGTGGGCGGCCATCGCTGGAACGGTGTGCCCGTGCTCAATTACAAGGAGGAGGGCACCCATTTCAAAGCGATCTCCCGCCAGATTCTTTTTGAAGGTGGACCGAAGCTGGGCGCGGAGTTGCGTTATTTCGAGATCGAACCGGGCGGTCATTCCACCCTCGAACGGCACGACCATATTCATTCCGTCATGGTCATTCGCGGACGCGGGCACTGCCTCGTCGGCGATACGATTTACGAGATCACCGGGAACGATCTCATCTCCGTTCCAACCATGACGTGGCACCAGTTTCGCGCCACAACGCCCGAGCCGCTCGGCTTTCTCTGCCTGGTCAACATCGAGCGGGACCGGCCCGAGCGACCGGACGAGGCGAATGTCGCGACACTGCAGGCGCTGCCCGAAGTGGGCGAATTTATCCGGCTATAGAGAGCCGGAGACGGGGGAAACTAGAGCGATTTCCAGTTAAATATCCGCATTAAATGCGGTCATCCTGAGCTTGTCGCAGGATCAGTTCAGTTGCCTTTTACCGAGGCGAAACTGATCCTTCGACAAGCTTAGGATGACAGGGAAAAAAGAGCGATAATCTAAGTAAAAACGGTCTAAAAGAATTTCGGAATCGTCGGCGGTGCGGCGATTTGCACCGAGATCAGTTGGCCTTCGCTTGGACGCCAGACGGAGAGCGCGTAGCTTGGGTTTCCCGTGACTTTCGCCTGGTGCTTGGTGGTGGCGTAATCGCGGATGAAATCGTCCAGGCTCGTCAGGGCGGCGCCACCGCTCAGGGAACGGATCTCGTCGCCGGGACGAACGCCTCCGGCGAAAGCGCGGGAATCCTGGGTAAGTCCCAGCACGCGCACATGGCCGTCAACCTGCGCGAGCAGCATGCCCTCGGGAAGATCGATGTCGGAGGTCAACAGCTTGGGCTTGGGCGGCAGCATGTAGACAATCGTCGTGCCCGCTTCGGCGGCGTGATTGAAGGCCTCAACGAAAAGATCCTTTTGTTTCCAGACCTCGCTTTGCAATTCGGTCTGGTTCCGCTTGGCGTCGTCCTTCTTGCCGATGCCATCGAAGAGTCCCACGGAATCATCTCCATCGTTCTTGCCCCAGCCCCCCGCCGCACCGCCATCGTGCGAGTCGTTGGAATCGAGGCGGCCTCCTGGTCCGACATGCGTGCGAAATCCATTATCCCCGCCCGCGCCGCCATGTGTGCGCGTCCCGGCATTGGGATCGATGTAAATGAAGCGCAGAACGGCGGCCGGACCCAGCACCATGTGCTCGTTGATCAGAACGGGGTAAGGTACCCGCACGCCGTCGGGCCGGACGTCGAGCGGAAAGACCTGGCTGAGCGGCGGGTCGAGCACCAGGGCACTTTCCTGCGCCGGAAGAAGGGAGAAGCCGCCGAGCGTAAGGAGGAGAAAGGGGAGTGCGATTTTCATGGCCGTCCGTTTTGAGCAGGCTAACAGAAATATCATCATTTTCCGCGCGGAGAAACATTGCAATTAGGAGAGCTTCTTTGAACTCCGCCAACCTTGCGCTAGTATGGAGGGAACATGGAGTCTATTGGAAATATTCTTTTGGTGGACGATAATGACGACGACGCTTTTTTCATCGAGAAGGCCTTCAAATCCGCCGGTTCCCTGGCGCATGTTTTCCGCTGCATCGATGGCCGCGAGACTTTGAACTATCTGGAGGGCAAGGCGCCTTTCGCCAGCCGGGGATTCTATCCTTTGCCGGATCTTGTCCTGCTCGATCTGAAGATTCCACATCTCAGCGGGCTCGATGTGTTGAAGTGGATCCGGGAACATCCCCTCTTGAACCGCCTCATCGTGATCATCCTCACCTCCTCCGCGCAGCAGCGGGACATCGATGCCGCCTATGCCCTGCAGGCGAATTGTTTCCTGACCAAGCCCGCTTCGCTGACCGAAACGGTTGAGATGGCCCGCGCCATCAAGGCTTGCTGGTTGCAGAATATCCCCACGCCGGTGGATGAAAAAGCCGCTACGGCAGTGGCCAGTTAGAACCCTAGGAAAAGATTTCTTCCACGGGAGAGGGGGGTGGAATGGTCATCGCCTCCGCGACCTCCTCCTTCTGGCCGTAAACCCCGATCCACCAAGTCGCCGCGCTCAGGAGAAAACCGAGCGCGGAGCCGAGCGCCAGTTTGAGGGCGCTGCCGAAAAGAAGCGGACAGATCACGCCCGATCCGACGGCGAAGATGCCCATAAACATGAAGGATTGCAGGGAAGCCGCCAGACCGCGGAACCGAGGAAGTAGTTCCAACGCCATAACCGTGATGGCCGGGCTGGCGAGCGCCGCTCCAAATGAATAGACCATGACCGGCAGGATCGCCCACGGCACCCTGGCGGTGAAAAGGGCGGCGTACGCGACATTCGCCAGGGAGGCGATGGCCATCAGCAAGAATCCGATCCGGATCGTGAACGTGGGGCTGAAACGGTGGCTCCATTTCCCCGCCAGGAAGGAACCGGTCATCATCCCCGTGATGATGGGAATGAAAAGCCATCCGAATTCCGTGACCGAGAGATGCAGGATGTTCATGACGAAGGCCGGGGCTGAACCCACGTAAATCATGATCCCGAAAAACGCAAACGCGATGCTCAGCGATTGGAAGATAAAGCGGGCATGGCGCGCGGCCTCCCAATAGTTCGCGAGGATAATCTTGAAGTGGAAGGCATGGCGTTTTTCCCGAGCCAGACTTTCCGGCAAATCCCGGTAACAGATGACGAGAAGAATGAGGACGAAAAGGGCGATGAAACCAAAGATCCACCTCCAACCGAAAGCGGCCTGCAGCCAGCCGCCAAGCACCGGAGCGATGGCCGGGGCCAGGCCAAAGATGATGGACATGTAGGACATGATGCGCTGGGCCTCGGCCCCCACAAAAAGATCGCCGACCATGGCGCGCGCGATGACTCCTCCCGCCCCGGCCGTACAGCCCTGGAGAAACCGGAAGAAAAGCAGCCAGCCCAGATTCGGGGCCAGCCCCGCGCCCACCGAGCTGAGCAGGTAAAGCCCCATCGCGACCAGGATGACCGGTCGACGGCCGAAGGAATCGGACAGCGTGCCGTAGAAGAGCGTCATGATCGCATAGGCGATCAGATAGATGGTGAGAGTTTGTTGCGCCGCCGCCGCGCTGACGGAAAACGCCTGCGCGATCGCAGGTAGCGCCGGTAAATAGGCGTCGATCGACAAGGCCCCCAGCATGGAAAGCGCGGCGAGAGTGAAAACGAGCAAACGGTGATTCATGACCAGCGGACAGCTTAGCAGAAAACGGGAAAATGAAATCCCCGCCCTCAAATAAGTAGATGCGGAACGAATTCGCTCGTGTTGGTTAGGATGGGACGCCGATCCTCCCGGACACCCAGGCCCACCGGCTCAGGCCCCGCCATCCAGACTCCGCACTGCGCAAAAATCCCGGGCGCGGCTTGAACAAGCGGGCAATATTCCTGGAAGATGAAATCTCCCGTGGAGTAATTGCCACCTTGTTTGTCGATCTCCACGCCATCCTGCCGAATGGTGACATTCGCTCCCTCGCGACCGAAAACGGGCTTGGCCACCGCGTCCCCCGCCATCTCACGATCTGAGACACGGAGCAGGTAGGGGTGTTCCGGGTAAAGCTCCTGCAGGGTGAGGAGAAGCTTTTTGCTGGCGAAGAGGGTCTTCCATGCCGGTTCCAAGGGAGTCCAGTGAGCCAGACCCAACTGCGGGGCAAACGTTTCAGTGCCCATCCATTCCCAGGGATAGAGTTTGAAAAGTTGCCGGATGATCCGGTTCTCTTCATCGACGAATTCGCCCCGTTGCGAATCCCAACCGATGCGATCGATGGAAAGATAAGCGGTGGGAAGGCCTGCCTCTTCCGCCGTGGCGCCGATGTAGCCAGCCGTCATCCGGTCTTCCGGATGGCCGGCGGTGAAGGTCAGATGGATGAGTTCCCGCGCGATCTCCTCATGCTCGATTAAATCCTTCCATCGGGTCACCAGGCTCTCATGGATGGAGTTAAATTGATCGGCTCCGGGAAAGAGATCCTCCTTCCAATACCACTGGATGATGCTGGCTTCCAAAAGACCGGTCGGCGTATCGGCGTTGTACTCAATCAGTTTGGGCACGCCGCGCGCGTCGAAAGTCAGGTCAAAGCGGCCATAGAATTCCCACTGGTCGCGCTCCCAGGAGCGGCGAATGACATCGTGTAGCGCGGTGGGAATGTCCAGGCCGGTCAGGCCGTCTTCCTGTTCGAGAACATGACCAGCTGCGTGGAGAAACATCTGGTGAAGTTCCTTCGCCGCCGCGTAAAGCCGGTCCACTTCGCCACTCGTGAAGGCATAGTAGGCGGATTCCCTCCAGTAGGGCGAACCATCCGGGTTGGTGTGATAGATGAGCCCCTGATCCCGGACCCTTTTTTGAAAATCGGGACGGGGCGGGCAATCGTAACGGATCATTTTTTCCTCTACTCGCCGCCGCCTTCACCATGACCGCCGCCGCTTTCCCCGAAACCGCCCCGGGCAACGCTCGCGCGAGCTTCTTCCGGCGAACCGGCGGAGTAATTGCCTGAGCCTCTCACCAGTTCGACTGTGCTGCCGGGCGCGGGCCGGTAAAAATACCCGGGGTATCCGTAGACAGGGTAATAACCGTGGCCGCCCAGGTAAGCGCCGCAACCGGGATTGGCGCACACGCTCGACGAACTGGGAGGTTGATTGGTATTCGTGTAAGCGGAAGCCCGATTGGGATCAAACTCCCCTGGTGGAGAAATCATGACCTGGGAAGGGTTGTCGCAGGCGGACAAAGCCAGCGCCATGGCTCCGGTCATGCCAAAGGCCAGCAGGCGGCCCTGGCGTTTTCGCGGGTTGACGTCGTCCAAGTTGGTTTTCCCGACCGCGCCAACAGCCGCGGCATTGATGATGATGAATGAGCTGAAACCCCGATCGTTGCGGCGAGACAAGGCATTTTTTTGCACCGTACACCTCTGACAGTCCCATTCTGTTTATAATCAGACAAGACAGAATCTTGCACCCTGTCTACCCGACAAGGCTGATGGTTGCAGCCTGACCAGATTATTTGCCCGTTTTGGGTTTCCGTAGCCCACAGTAGACTCGGACACCGACGTAGAACTCCGCCGCCTTTCGCCGATCGGCCCGCATGCACTTTTCAAGCCGGCTCAAAGCCGTCACGGCAGCCTTGGAGGCTTTCACGAATTCCCGGTATGCCTTCTTCGTCGCTTTGGATGAACCTTCTTCGATGACCATGTACCCAAGATAGATCAGTCCATTTCCCTCAACGTCTGGTAGATGTCTTCGATGTGAAGGCTTCTGGCGGCCCTTACATAAGCTCGGGCACCCCGACGCTTGGCGATAGGCAGCCTTTGCAGATACTTTCCAGCGGCCTCTCGGTACTCCTTGCGGGCTCCGACTTGGGCCGTTATCTGGGCGCAGACTTCAATGGCAGGAATCTCTCTCCGATAGGGAATCTCCGTCAGACTGAAATCCCGCCACCACTCCTCCCCTGCGGACCTGCCCATGAGAAGGTATCGCTGCCGGATATTGCGCGTGGCGGCTTTCTCGTCCAATAGCCGGATGGCGCTCTCCTCCACCAGCGAAGCACTCCCAAGCTCAAAAGTCGTCGCGGTCCTCGGAACGAAAACCGCGATGTCCGGCCAAATCATGACCCGGTATTTGACCCTGTCTGGCCGGCCCGATCTTATTTCAAGCCATACATCCTCCGTTCTGGATGGCGGCGCAAAAACCATGATCCCGCACAACTTCACGATCATCTCCAGCCAGTTAAGGTAATTCGGAGAGTACCGCGCGATCGCCTGGCCGAGAAATTGCAGTGTCAGCTTCCGCACCGCGGGGATCTCCGTTTCGTAGGGTTCAAGCGTACACAAGACCAGCTTCAGCAGCATGGAGAATCTATGGTCTACTTGGGCAAGGATTCGGTCTTTATCGCCGGCCACCAGAGCGGCAGCGCCACCCTTTTCCCATTTCTTGAAATTGAACGCGGGCAGGCGCTGTATCTGCGAAATAATCAAGCCATCACGGCAACAGATGTCGGCCGCGAGGTCAATTCATTAGGAGCCCCTATCGCCTGTTTTCTGGGGGAAATTACGGTTCAGGAACCGGGAGGAATCGTAACGGGCTTCCGCGTTGTGCTTGAGCTGCAGGGCAGCGTGACGGTAGTGCGCGATCTTGTGCTCATTGGCATCCATGGCGGCTTTGGCGTGGCGCTGGGCCGCCTTGAGGCCAGCCCGGGCTTTCCTGATTTCGGAGCGTGTGAAATCCATGACCGAAAGATAGAGGCGTCAGAATGCGAAATACTCGCCATTGAGGCGCCGGGAGGCTTCGGCCAACAAACCCTCAAAGTAGTCACCACTCCGGCATTTCAGCTCGCTCTGGGCCGCACGCTTGCTCAGCGGGAACCCTTCGCTTCTCGCCCGGTGGGCTAATTGAATCAAGACGGTGATTTTCTTCTCTCTGGCCTTCGCCATGTCTTTCCTGCGCTCCTGGCTTAAGCCCCGGGTCATTCGGGGCAGTTGCTTGCGAAGCCGGGTGGTGCAGACGCCCATCTCCACGGCCAAGCGACGGACGCTCAATTTTTTGCCCTTCCGCTGGCGCGCCACCGTAAAGGCTTTATTCCGCAATTCCCGTTTGGTTACACGGGGCTTTGACTGACCGGTTTCCGCTGGTCGCAGATGCGGCTTAATTTGGGCGATCTCCTTCAAAAGCAGGTCCGACAGGGATACTCCCAGCATCCAGGAAAGCTGCGCCCAGTGCTTGAGCTTGAGCCTCGTGGTGTAAGTGCCGGATTGGTAGATCAGGCCCTCGGTCAGTCCCAGATGGTGCGCGGCATCGACTTTGGAATCAAAAAGGGGAAAGACTAGCCGATCCCATACCTGCCGGAGCCTGTCCGGTTGGGCGCTCTTGCCCTGGTAGCCGTCAGCGATCACCCGACCGATGTTGCCCGCCACGTAAATGTCCTTTTCGGTCGGAGTGCCGTCCATGGGCTTGCGGAGATCAGCCCGGCAGGCACGGATAGGGCAGCGCTTCTGAACATTGCGGGTAGTGTCGCGCGCCGGTTTGGAGCCGCAGTGAGGGCAGGCCTCCCGAAGCAGACCCTTGTGGTAAGGGCATGCCTTGTTGCATCCGATGTTCCAGAGAAGGTGCTCGTAGGCATCGCCTCTGCGACCATCCTCCCCGACGCATTCCGGGCACCACCGCATGGTGGGGAAGTACAGGCCCTCGGAAGCCATGACATTCTCCCACGGCAACATGGTGAGCTTATCGAGGTCCGTGCGCATGGTCAGCTCGTTCAAGCCGGCGCTAAGGGCCTTCTTCATCGAATACCATGACGGCACCAGCTTGGCCAAGTCATCCTGTCGTTTTAGCGGGGCCACTAATTCGGAAAGGAGCCTGGTCGCAGACAGGTTGTGCTCCGCACTCAGGCGGATGGCGTAGCTGCGCAGGGATTCCATCCTCGGGGTTCCCGCGGCCTTGGGCTCCAGAGGGAAGCACACACTCCGTGGAGGAAAAGGCAGCTCGTTTGCCAGGAGCCGTTCAATGTCGATCATACCAGGCCCCTCTGGGGATTCTTCAAGCCATCCCGGGTGGGATTGCGCCGCCCGATTTTGCGCCCTGTATATTTGGGCTGGCGCGGAACAACCGGCCCCGTGTTTTCAGGCGCTGGCTTTTCCCCGAAAAGGATGGCCCCACTCTCGATGTCGAACCGCATCGCCTCCAGAACTCCCTCCAGCTTTGCGCCTTTGACCAAATGCTCGATGCGCAACTGCCGCGCACGGGCCTGGTAGGCATAAATCAATCCGGATTCGAGAAGACCCTTGAGCACGCCAACACAGCGCAGTGACTTATCCAGGATGAACTGGGAATGCTCATCCAGGAAATCGGGAGCAACCGGAAGGGGAAGCTGGTCCAAAAACTCCTGTGCGATCTTGAGAAAGACAAGCGTTTCCGCCTCAGAGGTCCCATAAGGGCGAAGATGGATAAACGTGGTCCGCCGCGCCATCTGGGTGTCCTCCTGGATGGCTTGGTAAAAGGGATACGGAGCATAGATGATGCAAGGCAGCCTGGTCGTGTTGAGAAAGCTCTTCAGGACGCTGCATTGATATTCTCCACGGCCCGCGACCAGCGCCTGGCCTTCATCAACCTGGAGTAGCTTCACCCCTCTATTTTTGGCAATACTTTGGGCCGCCTTGCGCAAGGCCAGCGCGGTCTGCCTCTGGCTCTGCTGGATGAAGGCCGACACATTGGTGTTCGCCTGCTTTTTGGCGCTCAACGGCTCGACTTCTTCGATGATGCCCATGTACATGCTCCGCCACGCGCTCCTGGGATCTTCCGGATGAAAAAGGGAAGTGGTAATCACGGGCATAAATCCGGGTTTTACCTCCATCTCCGCCCGGTAATACTCGTTGACGCAGCGATGCACCATGAGGGAGGCGGTTGATTTTCCGATACCCGTCCCGCCCACAACCGCGATGATTCTCCCATCCTGGGCGCAAAGGGCCTCGTGAACGGATTGGGAAAGGACGGCCTTGATCGTCTCATGCACATTAACGTACCGGGCGAATGTTTCGATCTTCTCCCTGTGCTCGGGAGAAGGAATATCAACTAAGTCGGAAAGTAGGGTTTGCATTCAGGGTCGCTAGTTTTTGGGCCAGGGTTACTTTGGTTTCAGGAGCTTTCGGCGCGGCCTCCGCCTTGGGCTCCTTGGGTTTCGGGGTGGTGTCGGGAGGGGGTTGGACGTAGGTCACATCGGGTACGGATATCTGCGCCGGAGCTTCCACGTAATCGAAGGCCAGCCGCTTCAGCATCGGGGCCAGGTTCTGGTCGGAAAGGCGCTGGCGGACTAGGGCCGGATGATTGGCTGCACGTAGCAAGGCCGCTATCCGGTCGTACTTGATCGTCTGGTTTTTCTCGGCCTCGGAGCGCTTCTTACGCAGGATTTCAGTGGCCAGGTAGAGTTCGCAGACCGAGCGGCCTTTAAGAACCTGAAGCATGGGGCATTTGCATTCAATCCATTGGCCACCGACGTAGGCGTAGACATGGGAGATGTCGAAGGGATCATATCGGACAGGGACAGGCTTCTTCCGGCACTTGGTCAAAGCCAGCGCGTCATACCGGAAATAATGCACGGTCACGCCTTTGTGGGTGACGTAGGACGTACCCTTGCCGACACTCGGACAGAAGAGGATTTGCATAGTGCGGTCGTAGTCGCAAACCATGTGCCGGCGATCACCGTGCAGCTCGATACTCTGCGCCCTCTTCTGGATGGGCGTCATCAGGAGAGAGCGATGCTCCGTGTTGGCATGGATTTCGTAGAAGTAGACCTCCAGGATCGCCGAGAGCAGGGGAAGGTCATAATGAACTAGGTTGTCAGGATCGACCTCGGGCCGGATCGCTCGGACATTCTTGCGGATGACGGTGTTGCCCTGGAGATTATGGAACATCAGGACGTTGGTTGATCCGAAGAGGGATTCGATGATGGCGCCAAAGCGGGGCTTCTTTCCGGGCCGGTAGCAGAGTTCGGTTTTAAGGAATGCGGCGATGGTCTGAATCTCGGTGGACTGGAACTCCTTGCCTCCGTCCAGTACCAGCCGGCGAGGGAGGCGCTTCCAGGTCTTCATGCACTGCCGCAAAACCTGAAGTACGGACACACTGCTGGGCGGGTCAAAGCTCAGCCAGAAGGCCAATACCTCGCGGTTGTGGCCAGCCACTAGGACTGTCAGCCAAGGGCGGCCCAAGGATTTGCCGGTCTCGGCGCATTTCACCTCGACATCGACCTGGGTGTGATCGATGTAGCCCACCGCCATGAAGTAATCGCCATGGGTCGGGGTCTCGTCATTGAGGTACAGGGCCAAGGCCGCGGAAGCCTGATAGGCCACGCCCGAACCAAACCGCTTCTCCAAGGTTTTGAGCTGGTCCCTCTTTTTGATTTCGAGGTTGAACCAATTCTGGGAGGGAGCCTTATAATTCTCCGCCTGGCAGAGATCCTTTAAAACCGCCCGGCACAGCTTCTGGTTTGGACCTCCAGGTACCTCGTAGTTCTCGACCATCACCTTCTCGAAAAGTTCCAGCACCCGGGGAGAGACCTTCCGTTTGGTCACGGTGCGGCGGGGCTGTTTCAAAAGGCCCACGAAGCCGTTATGAAATTCTACTTCCGCCTGCTTGTACAAATTCTGCCAGTAGTACCGGGTGCGCTCGGGCACCTGGATGAGGCCCTTGATGGCCTCGTGGCGTCTCAGGGCCTCCTTGATCGCCGTGGGGGTAGCGGCAGCCATGCGCCGTTTCCCTTCCAAGACTCGGGGATCATCGGCAACCTCTCCATGGCTTTTGATGAACTGGGTTTTGACCAGGTCCAGGAATTGCCGGTATTCCATTTTCGTCTCGGTCTGGTTTTCACCCACGAAGAAGACTTGCTGCGCCGTGATGTACGAAATCCGGTGGACCTTCCCACCAAAGGTAAAGACCGACCCCGTGGTAAACGAGATGGGCACTCCCGATTTATCCTGGCAATCCTCGAAGCCAAAGCGGCGGGAGATTTCCTCGTGATGCTGGCTCTGCCAGACATGCACAATTTCCCGCTTTTCCAGCGGCTCCCGGTTAAGGTCTATGTAGATCGTTCCCGCCACTACCATGGCGTAGATTTGACTAATGGAAGCCCCGGATTTTGCGAGGAGTTCCGCGAGCGTGAGGGGCTCCATGAGATTGGCGGCTAAGGCCGTTTGCACCGCAATGCGCACTTCGGCGGGAGGAGCGGGACAGTCCTTCAGGTAGAAGTCCGAGAGCAGGTCATAATTGCGGCCAAAGACCTGGTAGTCGTCAGCGATGAAGATGTGGTAGCCGATGCCGAATTCCTTGGCGGCGGCCTCAGCCGGCGGGCAGCTCCAGCGGCCATCGACTGTCTTGGCCCATTTGTTGGGCTGTTCTTTGACCAGCCTCTCCATGGTGGAGGCATCTTTGCATTCAAAAAAGATCGGGCCATTCTTCATGAGAACGAGCGCGTCGGGAGTGCATTGGGTCGGGACGCTTTCCCCCTTAAGGTTGAGGTAGGAGATTGGGAGCACTGCGGCTTGGGCGAAGAACCCGAGGCAGTCGCCTTCGCACTCCAGGCGGGAGTACATCGTCCGCTCGCGCTTGCTCTCGTAATCGACCGTCGAGTGGTTCTTTCTGCTGATGAACCTCCCGGAAACGGCCCTGCCACCACCGCCAACTGCGCGGACCGGTGGATTGGAAATGGCCCGCCTGATGAAGTTCGCGGTGATCTCCGAAAGGCCCAAGCGGGCCATGTAATCCTCACGATCAGCCGGGCTCATGGGGGCCGACTTGAGATTTTGATGAAAGCAGGTCATGATGGTGATAGGACAAGCGCGTAGTCTGTAAATTACGCGGTATTGTTCTTAATACACTACACGCCTGATGTCAAATAAAACCCCTACTGAGCCCGCGTTCGCGGTCGATGCCTATTATCGCGAGGTAGGCAGGAACATCGCTACGGCTCGCGCCGCACGGGGTCTAACCCAAGCCGAGTTAGGCCAGGCCATGAAGTTGAACCGCGTATCCATTGCTAAGATCGAAACGGGCGCGCAACGTCATTTATCACACTCACTTACGCAATTCGCTCTCGTACTTGGAATCAAAACAGATGATTTGCTTCCTTTAGAATACCGGAGTATTTCCAAGGCGAAGGCGAAGCCGGAAAGCAAGGTAACGGAAGCCGAGGACAGTGAACTCGACAATTTGATCGAAGCTGCCGCCAGACTCAAACGCATCCGTCGTAAGAAAGCCCAGTCATAAGGAGCGTCGTGGTGCCGACGAAGTCCGCAGTTCGGTAGCCTGCAATCAGCGGGTTAATGGAGACCGCTAGCCAACCTCTTCGCCGGATAGCTTCTTCACGACGAAGCCACGATTTTCGATAACCGGAGAATCGGCCAGAAGTATGGTGGAGCAAACGACGCCACCGTCCTTCCCGACTGCAATGCGGTGGACAGAACTCCCAACGTCCCAAGTCCTCGGATTGCAGTCCAACAGCTCCAGGTTCCCGCCCTCCTGAAAATGGGGAAAAGGAGTGGAGGCAACATACTCCGCCACGACCCCGACTCCCGGACGGGTACACTGAACGATGAGCAGGTAGGTTATCGGTTTCGGCGTTTTAGTTTTGGACATACGTCAAAAGATAGCATTTATGGTCAAGAAGCGTTAGGCGGTCACCTAGTTCCGACGACTTCACGGGGACATTGTCACGCTCAGTCGCAGGAACCTCTTACCGCCCGCGCCGATCGGTACCGAAGCCGTTACGAGCGGCCCCGCTCCGCCCTGATTCACACCCGTCGTTGTCCATGTCTGGAGGTCGGTTGATGTCTGGACCGTGTAACCCAACTCCGACCGCGCCTTGTCATAGGTCAGGTAAAGGTTCGCCGAGTCCATTGAAAGCGTCGCCGGCGATACCTCATGCTTATTGGGATCCAGGCCCACCGCGTACTTGATGAGATTCGGTATCCCGTCATGTTCGGGATCATCGGTCGGGGCGTTCAAGGTCAGGTTGTTGGCCAGCGCCCAGGCGGCAAACGGCGTGGCAGCCGGATTCGATACTGTGACGGTGACCGTGTCCTGGGCGATCCCCGCTGAATTGGAGGCGGTCACGAGATACTGGCCAGCGTCGGACGTCTGAACGCTTGCAATCCCGAATGTCGGTTGGGTCTGTCCGCTTAACGGGACCCATGTAGACCCAGACGACTTGTACCACTGGTATGAAATCGAAGGTGATAAGCTGCTAGACGGGAAAGCTGTTCGATCCCTGGTCGAGGCGGTCACGCTAAGGGACAGCGCCGACCCAGTCGATAGCGCCAGGGTCGAAGGCGGCGGAGTCACGATCAGCGGTTCGTTATTGAACAAGCTCCGGCGCCAGCCGACGTGGCTTAAATCAAAGGGCTGCAAGCTCGCAAGAGGAGTGCCCGGATAAACTGATTGGTAGATGGTATCGCTGTACCAACCGATCGGGCCTTCGTGCGTTTGGTAGTAGTAGCTGGATCCCCCGTTGGGGGACCAATCAATGCGACAATTACCGATGTCGGAGGCCCTCCAAGTGAAAGTGTCTTGGGTACCAAATGCGAGGTCAGTAAGTTGATCGTCCGCGTAATAATTCTCAAGTAAGTAGAGGGTGGAATTGCCAGGGATGTTGGGCAGCGCATCCATGATCGAATCTCCCAGCACGGAGGAAATGAGGGGAATGGTATTCGGCATGAAGGGGTCCAGGAGGGTGACTTCCACTTTTACGCCAGGCTCGTCCGCCAAGAGATTCCTTGCCGCACCGCGCGCCACCCACGCGCCATCCGAGTGGGCGATAAACTGTACCTCTTGGAGGTTGGGATAAAGCACGCTCAGGATCTGCCCCAGATGCTGGCCGTGTTGATGGCCGATCTCGGCGGCGTAGGTGGCGTACACGGCCACGTCCAAGTCTTCCGGGCCGGTGTCGGAATCGATCGCCCAGTTGTATTGGACGACCTGCCAGTCGGTCCCGTTGGTCTCGTAGGCGAGGTTATTATCCAGACTGACGAACTCCGGTGTGGAAGCAAACGGATTCGCATTGGACGATGGATTGTAACCATGAATCACAATGATGAGCTTCGTTGCGGTCGAGGGAAACAGAGCAGCGTCATTAAAGTGGAGGAAGCGGTACAGGTTCCAGTCAGTGCCACTCGTGTCCGTAAAGCTAACCTGGAAGTTGCTGTAATCCTGGCTTGGTACCGAATATGCCGCGAGCGTGGTACGGCTGGTGGAAATAAAGAGATCGTTGTACCCCAATGTGAGAGGCGTACACGGCAGAGTAATCGTGGAATTGAAGATGGTGGACGAATCTACGCTTTGAAAGTTTCCCCACCTGGCGTCGATGTATCCTGCGGGCGAGAAATTATCCAGATCCTGAATGTTATATGTCAGCTCCGAATTCCCAGTGAACACGGGCGAGTTGTCTAACGCGGGGGCGCAACCGCACCACGTAGCCATGAGGGCGATCAGGATGGCTCTAGTGCGAGAGAAGGACATATTGCAGCTCCTCTCTGGTCTTCTTCACTGAATAAGTCTGTGGCGTGATCGAATCGAGAATGGAGATACCCTTTTGAAGGGCGCCTTTATCCATCGAAAACCCCTGCGACGACCTACTGGCCTCGGCGATCGTCATGATGGCGCTGGCCGTGGCGGCATCTGGGCGACCGTTGGCACCTACTGTGCCCGCCGCCATGGTTGCCGACAGCTTATTCATCTGGTCTTGAGTGGGAGGTTTTTGATCTGCCAACCAGCTCACACGCGAATACGACGCATCGCTTGGATTCGTCCGGCCCTTGAGAGTCACCATCGCATTCTGGTACGAGTGATAATCCGCCGTTTGCAGGAGGGCTATCAGCGCCTGCTGGCGATTGTAGTTCACGTCCGGCGCGAGAATTTGCTTTTGCACCTCGGCTGAGAGCGCGACGTTATCCCGGATAAGTTCACGGGCATAATCCGAGTAATCCTTCCCAACGCCCAGAATCATCGCACCTGGGGGCAACTGGAGGGACGGAGTTGTCATATCCAGCGGCGACAAGAGCGCCTCGTAATCCGATGGCGGGAGGTTGGCGGCTTTCGCCTTGATGAACTTCTGCCACTCGTCAAAATGCTGATTGAGGAAGAGCCATCTACCCACCTCCGCAGAAACAAACGGCGAGTGGTCTTTGGCTAGGTCATTGATGGTTTTGCCCAGGTCGCCGGTCGTCTCCAGCGCAAGGAAAGCCCCCACGACCCGGTCTTTGACATCGGCGGAGTGGCAAAGGGATTGGATTTCCGCCTGCGCAGCCACTCCCGACTTTTTTATGGCAGCGAGATGTTCCGTAGCATCGGTTCCCGAAATCTGGCCGGCTGGTGTATCGAGCAGTAATTTGATTGGATCCGGTGGTGCAGAAGCGGAACCAGAGCCCGTTCCCGTCGAGGACGCCCCATTCGACGGCGATGAAGCCAAGGTAACGGCGTTATTTAACGAGGCGGTGTAATGAGCCCAGAAACCACCGATCAGAAGAATCAGGACGATTCCTGCGATGGCGGCGATCCATCCTAATTTGGAACGAGAATGCACCGCTTAAGAGTCTCCATGAGCGGTGTTAGGGGATATGACACTGAACGTCGTCAAAGCCCTCTGATGCGATACTGAGCTGATCTCCGGACTTTACATTCCAGCCCTGATTATGCCCGACTTCCTTGAGACCATTCGCAGGCACCAGGAGCGTAAAGGTCTTGCGCGCGGAAGCATCCGGGCGGTCGAATTCAACATGAAGGACTAAGCCTTTGTCCCCCTGATTGCGGAACTGGGCAACGAATGTCCCACGTATCAACAAACTTTGGCGGAAAGTGACTTTGACCGGCAGCGGATCGGCCTTTAGTCCGGTCGTCAGAGCGAGGAGTGCGAAGGCAATAAAGAGGTATCGAACCATAGTGGACAAATGGAGTAACCGAAGTTTCATTAGCGTTAGCTAGATTAACCGCAATTACAAGAAAAGAACTGCTGGTTCGCCGCAAGGTGAACCAGCAGTTCGGCACCATTGCAGGGTGCAGGATAAGGCATCAAAGCGATCTCTACAAAGGCTCGGACAGAACCTTCGACAGCTACGAAATGAGGCGGGACTGAGTCAGGATGCTCTGGGCGTGAAAGCGGATGTGACAAAACGCTATGTTCAGATGATCGAAGCTGGACAAAAGTGCCCCACCCTTTTCACGATCAAAAAACTTCGTGCCTCCCTTGGTTGCAGTTACGAGAGACTATTCGCTGATTTCTAGTAAGACCGGCGATCATCATTCCGGCGTAACAGGAACCGGATCAGCAAGGGTCAAGCTTGCAGAGACGGAATCAAGGGTGAGCGTTGCAGAGACTGCAACAATGACGCTTCTAGCTCAATGAACGAACGGTCTCGAACCTACGCCGTGCGCATCGGCATGATCACGTAGAGGAAGGGACGCTTGTACTTGATGACGCCGGGACTAAGTTCGTCGATGAAGTCGAAGAAGATTTCATCGGAATCGATGTTCTTCAGCGGGTCCATGAGGAACTCGGGATTAAAGGCGATGTTGAATTCCTTGCCTTTGTAATTGATCGCGAGCGATTCCTTCGCCTCGCCGACTTCGGGCGTGTTGGCCGTGATATCGAGATTGTTCTTGGTGAAGATGAGCTTCACCGAATTCGACTTCTCGCTGGAGAGCAGCGCGACGCGGCGGACGGCGTTGAGGAAAACTTCGCGCTCGAGAATGATGCGCTCCTTGGCTTCGGCGGGAACGACCTGCTTGTAGTTCGGGTAATTGCCCTCGATGAGCTTCGAGTAAAGGAACGTGTTGCCGAGATCGAAGGAGACCTGGTTTTCGGCAAAGCTGATCGTGAGCGGCTCGTCATCGCGCAGGATGCGGGAAAGTTCCTGCACCGCCTTGGTGGGCAGAATGGCTTCGACTTCGCTGCCCTTGGGAAATTCGAGGTCCTGTTCGACCAGCGCGAGACGGCGGCCATCCGTCGCGACGAGCGACAGCTTGTTTTCCTTGAAGCTGAGCAGCACGCCATTGAGGACATAGCGGCTTTCATCCGTGGAAATGGCATAGGCCGTCCGCTTCAGCATGTCGCGGAAAACGCCCTGAGGGAGCTTGAAGGTCTTTGCGCCGTCTCCCTTGGGGAAGGGCGGGAAATCCTCCTCAGGCAGGCCCATGATGCGAAAGAACGAGGCTCCTGAAGTAATGGTGGCGACCTGCTTGGAGTCGACCTCGAGGGTCAGCTCCGAGGCGGGCAATTCACGGATGATGCTGAAGAGCCGGCGGGCGGGCAACGTGGTCGCGCCACCCTTGATGATCTCCGCATCGACCGAAGCGCGGATGCCCGTGTCGAGATCGGTGGTCGAGATAATCAGCTTGCCGTCGACCGCTTGCACCAGGGCATTGCCCAGGATGGGAAGCGTCGTGCGGGTGCTAACAACATTCTGAACAATTTGGAGGCCGGAGAGCAACGCCTCTCGCGCGATGACGCATTTCATATCCACGGGTTATTAAGGAGATTTGGTGGAAAAAAACAATGGTTTATTATCCGTCTTATTGCGGTGAATAAGCTCAGCAACCCGCGAAAGTGCTTTTCATGGAGCGCACTGCGCGGCGGAGGGGGTGTGAACAGGTGGCCAAAAATCACCGAGGATTCACTTCGAAGTCGGGGTTGTAGAAGTTACCGGGTACAAACCCAAAGTTATTCACAAAGTATTGCGTACCGGAAAAAGGGAAATAAAGACCGCGCGTTTACAGCCACGTCTTCAACCTCTCGCCAAAACGCGCGTAGATGAAGCCCAGCCCGAGCAGGATCAGAGTCAGCACAAAGAAAGTCAGGACCCGGTAACCATTGGAGAAGCCCCAAAGATCGTAGACCAAAACGCGCGCCAGGGCCGCGACCAGGATCGCGAGCCCGCACCAGCGCTGGCGTCGTTCCCAGACGAGCAGGCCAAAGAAGAAAAGGAACAGGGCGTAGAGAGCCCAGCCCATGGTCAGGTCGTGCGAATGCAGCCGCGCGGTCACCCAGTATCCGACAAAGAGCCAGCCGGTCGCGGTGGAGAAAAGGATGAGAATCCAGTTCTCGGCCTCTGCGGTGATTTCGCGAGCGCCATGGCGCAGGAACGTGGGCTGGCAAAGCAGGGCGAGAAGGGCAAAGCCGTTGAGAAACGTCACCACGGTATGGTCATCGCTTAGGACACCCTGTGCGACCAGCAGCATGCCCAGCGCGCTGAGGACGAAGCTGCAGCGTACGCCGACAGGATTTCTTTTTCCGATGTTCCAGAGGAGAAGCCAGGTGCCGGACAGGAGGAAGGTCGCGATCTGGCCCGACGCGGGCACCACGTCGGAAATCCAGCGCACGACCATGATCAGGGCGAGCACCTGGTAGGCATAGGCCACCACTCGTAACTGGACGCGGGAATCCCTCGGCATTTCCGGGAAGGCGCGCAGCCAGGCATGTCCCGCGCGACCGGTGGCGTAAACCACGCCGATCGGCACGAGCGCGGCGGACCACGTCCAGGGGAAGGCCGTCCATAAGCCGCCGGGATAAAAGAAGTGGTAGAGCGAGGCGACAAGAAAGAGCTGGCCCATGAGGGCGAGCGGCCAAACGCGGGTCAAGGCGCCGAAGAACAGGAAGATGAACGAGAGGAAGGCCGCACTCATCATCCAGGTCTGCTCATTCACATAGGGCCGCACGGCATGGTAGGAGAGGCCGACCAGCGCGAGGGCATAAATGAAATTGAGCGTCACGATCCAGGTGCCGTAGCGGGTGATCCGTTGGCGCGACCACCAGGTGAGAAGCAGGAGCGTCAGCGCGGCGACCCAAGCCGTGCTCGAGCGGGGGAGCGCTTCACCCGTTTCCGCAGGGAAGAGCACGAGGCCTTGCGCCGCGATGAGCAGCGTCTGCGCGAGCGGGGGAAGTTCGTAGAGCGGCAGCAGGTAAATGGAAAACGTGAGCGCGACCGCGACGAAGGCCAGCGCCGGGGGCAACGCGGCATCGCTCAATTCCGTGGCCATCGCCACCGCGATAAGCCCGAGCGCGAGCGCGCAATAGTAGGAGGCGGCCAGCACGATCTTCTGATGCGTGAGCGGAACGCGCCGGTATTCGCGCCGCGTCCACCACGCATTGGCGAACATGATGGCCGCGCCGCCGATCCCGAGCCGCCAGGGATCATGCGCGTTGACCGCAATTTCCCAGATGAGGAAAAGCGTGGCGAAGAGCGCGACTACATAGGCGCCGATTTTCAGCACTGGATTGCGCGAGGAGACTGCCGCCATACCCAGGAAAAAAGTCTCCATGGCGAGCAGGACGCCGCGCGTCACGCCGGTGTAAACGCCCATCAGCCCGGCGGTGAACGAAGCGAGGCCCTGGGAAAGATAGGCGTTGGCGACCTCGGCGGCGTCAGTTCGCGATTCGCGCCATTTCGCCTTGGCCAGCACCGAGGTGACGAGAAAGCCGACCCCGGTCCAGAGAAGGGTCGATCCCATCGCCTTGTAACCATAGCCCGCAATGAAAGTGGTGAGAGTGAGCAGACCCGCGAGCGCGCCGTTGTTCAGGCTGAGGAAGGCGAGCCGCTTGCCGCCGCGAAAGGATTTTGTCCGGGAAAAGAGGACGCCGGCGGTGAAGATGACCCACGCGCCAATGAGATAGACCGCGTAGGGCTCGAAAGGAAGTGTGCGGCTGGTATCGAGCACCAACTCGCCATTTTCATCGATCACCAGCCGGCGAAGCAGCGCGAAGTAAGTGGCGAGCAGGCTGAGGTAGGATAGGGTGGACCAGCCATTGCGCAGCAGGAAGACGACGACGGTCCCGGCCAGGATCAGGTCGGCCGCCATGGTGAACCGGCCGATCGGATTGATCGCGGTGCTGAAGTAGGCCAGGGCGATGGCGAAGAGCGCGAGCGCCTGCGATTCTTTGCGCGCGGCGAGCAGAAGCACGTAGATCGACCAGGCGAGTAGGAGAAATCCCGCCGCCAGTGGACTCTGGATGACGCGGACGGCCTCGAAACTATGCGCCGCATAAAAGACGACGTAGAGACCCGCGAGACCCAAGGCCATGAGCGCGCGCCCGTAAAGCCGGAGCTCCGGGTTGCGGCGTTCCAGCCGCTGGGAAGCGGCGACGATACCAATGCAGAGCGCGGCGCTCAGCCCAAGAATCCCCAGCGGGCCCAGGACCCGGAAGATCGTCTCGTGGGCGAGGCTGAAGAAAAGGACCAGCGTGATGATGCCAAGCACCGCGCCGATGCGGGTCAGCCAGCGGCCGAATTGGAATTCGAAAGAGGGCTTGGGTTCCTTCGGCAAAGGCGGCAGGAAGGGAGGCGGCGGTGGTTCCGAAGTCGGCGTCACCGGCAACGGGTGCGAGTGAAACGGAGGCAAGGGCGGCAGCGGAGCCGCATGTTCCACCGGCGGCAGGGGCGGAAGTTCCGGCTCTACGGGTAGAGGAGGCGCTTCCGGCGATGTTTCCTGCGCGCGTTTCTCGAGCGCTTCCAGTTGAAAGTCGAGCCGGGCGAGAGAGCGTTGAAGGTCCGCCTGCTGGCGGCGTAAGGCCTGAAGGAGCTCGCGATCTTCGGGGGTCATGCTTGGGTTACTATGTCCTCTCTTGTGCCGGGCACAAGCGCAGGGTCAGGACACTTGGCGGCTCATCCCCTTTTGCTTAAGCTTTTCTCCCCATGAAATATCTCTTCTCCCGTTTGGCCAAAACCACCTCCATTGTTGCACTGGCTCTCGCGCTTGGTTTCGCCGGTTTCGCGCGGGCCCAGGATGCCAATGCTCCGATCGCGGCCACGGATCCCGCCAATCCGGTGAAGCTGGCCTGCGTGGGCGACAGCATCACCGCGGGCGCGGGAGCCAAGGTCTCTTACCCCATCCAGTTGCAGGCAATCCTGGGTACTAACTGGAAGGTGACCAATTTTGGCGTCAGTGGCGCGACCTTACTCAATACCGGGGACAAGCCCTACCAGAAAACCCAAGCATTCCCGAAGGCCGTCGCTTATCTCCCCAACGTGGTGGTGATCATGCTGGGGACAAACGATACCAAATCTCAGAACTGGAAATTCAAGGACCAGTTCGTGGCCGATTACAAGGACCTGATCGGCAAGTTCAAGGCGCTGGCGACGCAGCCGCGGATCTTCATCGCCCTGCCCGTGCCGGTGATCGGCCAGGGCCGCTTTGGCATCAATGAGCCGAATCTCGAGGAGGAAATGCCCTTGATTACCGCTCTCGCCCAGGACCAGAACGTGGGCCTGATCGACCTGCATGCGGCCCTGACCGGCCACGAAGCCGATTTTCGAGATCACGTTCACCCGAACGATGAAGGGGCCCATTTTCTCGCACTGGCCGTCGCCAAGGCGCTGACGGGTAAGGATCCGACGCCGTAAAGGTTGATTCTTCGACGGACGCGAGGGACTCGCGTCCCTACCCTTAGATAATATCTAAGTACGGATTGGTCTCGCGCTCGTGGCCGATGGTGGTGCGGGGACCGTGGCCCGCATAGACGCGGGTTTCCGGCGGAAGCGGCACGAGATGTTTGCGCAGCCCTTGGAGGAGCGCGGTGCGGGAGCCGCCCGGCAGGTCCCAACGGCCCACGCCGCCGCAGAAAAGCGTATCGCCGCTGATGAGCAGGCCCCATCCCGCATGGTAAAATGCCACGCTGCCGGGCGAATGACCCGGAATGTGGAAAATCTGGAACTCTTCCCCCGCGCAGACGAAGGTGGCCGTGCCTTGCTCCGGCACATCGAGATTCTCGACATGGGAGGGCGCGCGGATCGGGGGAATGACGCCGAACATCCGCACATACGATGTATCCAGCACCATGGCGGCATCCGCCGCGTGGACGTAAATGGGGCAGTGGTAATCTTCCTGGATCAGGACCGAGTCCCACATGTGATCAAAATGGCCATGGGTGAGCACCAAGGCTACGGGGCGAATCTCGGTGCGCATCAACTCCCGCGCCATGCCTTCCGGGGCATCAAAACAAATCCAGCCGTCCCTTCCCTCCAGCATATAGCCGTTTGTCGCCAAATCGCCTCCAGTGAAGACGCGGGGTGAGATCATATCTTTTTGACGCTATCAGGTGCCGAAATGTTCGATTCTCCCGCTAATATAGCAGAAGATGGGCCGGATGGCAGATGGTCCATCGGTTCGCCGATCTTTTTTCCAGCCCGCCGGGCCGCCGCGGCGATCTGCGCGCGGGATTCGCGGATCTCGTGCGTATAGGTGGCGGAGGCGTTGTCGCCGGTGGCATCGACCGCGTGCCGGACGGGATAGACCGTGTAATCGAGCGAGAAGAGCCCGAAGCGGGGGGCGAAGGAGCCCCACTCGTAATTATCGAAGAGCGACCAATGCAGGTAGCCGATAAGCGGCTGGCCTCTTTCGACCAGGCGGCTGACCACGCGCACATGCTCGCGCAGGTAGCGGCTGCGGGTCAGGTTGTCCCGGCGTTGGAAGGGGCGGTTATCGGGCAGGCGGCGCAAGGCCATGCCGTTCTCCGCGATGAGCAGGGGCAGGCCATATTCGCCGAGGTGTTTGACGAAAAAGGAGAGGCCCTCCGGCAACATGTGCCAGTCCCACCATTTGCTGGCCACACTTTCGAGCACCCAGTCGCGAAACGACCGCTTCCGCATTTCGAAGTCGGCGAAGCTCGGCCAGCGCAAGGCGTGGGCGATGAAGGGATCGTAATAATCGAACGCGATGTAATCGAGCGGGACCTCGTTGGGCCGCTGGTAGAGCACGTTGAGCAGCCGGTCCCACGCCGGCGAACTGAAGGCGCGCTTGGCCATGACGTGGCCGAAATGTTTCATCCATTGCCCGATGAAATAACGGGGCCCGTGGAGGGGAAAGAGTTTTGCCGCGTTGAATTTCGCATCGAAGGCATGCGCGCGTTTCATCAGGTCGTCGCGCACCGATTGAAGCGGCACGCCGCGCGAGGGCAGGAAGACGAGATCGACCAGCGCGTTATCGCCCCAGTAAAGATCACTGGCGTAATTGTTGAAGCTGACCATCGGCTTGATGCCCGTGCCCGCGTAGATCTCGTGGATAAGGCGATAGCTGCGGATATGCGCCTCGAGCAGATTGCCCAGACATTGCACCGTCGGCTCAAGCCCGATGGCGTGGCCGCTGGGGAAGATGCGGTAGAGATAGTGATTGAATGCCTGAAGATTCGGCTCGTTGATCGTGATGAACCAGCGAGGCGGCGCGCACCCGAAGTCGTGCGGCAGGGTCCGGTTCAGATACTCGAGCGTGTATTTGACGAAGGCGAGGAAGTGATCGACCGTCTCGGGCTTCAGCCACCCGTCGATGCCGAGCCAGGCGGGGGAGACGAAATGGTGTAGCGTGATGATCGGCTCCATGCCGTGGGCGCGGCAATCGGCGATGCGCTGGGCGTAACTGTAAAGCGCGCGCTCGTCGAAGGGCGGCAGCGCGGCGGCGGGATCGAGGCCCGCCTTTGGGCCGAGGACGGTGGTGGGCTGCACGCGCGCCCACTCGATGCTCATGCGAAAAGCGTTGAGGCCCATGTCGCGGCAGCGCTGGAAATCCTCATTCGCGAGCGTCCAGAAATCGGAGGTGCGCCCGGAAGGCACCACATCGCCCTGGGTTTCCGCCCAGGCCCAATTGTTCAGCGGCTCGCCCGGTCCGTTATAGCCGCCTTCGGCTTGGTAACCGGACGTGGCGACGCCCCAAAAAAAATCCTCCGCCGGGGTATAGGGCTTATCGGTATGAGTGCCCTGCTCGGTGACGTCGGGTTCGCGACCCTTTTCGACCGAGGGCAGGCGATGCGTGTGTCCGCTCGGCAACGACATGGCGGTATCCTAGGAGGTTTGAAGTGGGGACGCGAGTCTCTTCGCGTCCGGTGAAGAAGTCGGACGGCACGAAGCGCCGTCCTGTCTGGAAAAAATTACTGCGACCCGACGATGACGTGGCTGATCACCATCGGCTCGGCAGGGCGGCCGATGGAACTATGCGACACCGGTCCGGGCGCGGAGATATTCACCGGTCTCTCGATCACGGCAAAACTATAATTGAGCAGCTTCTCGTCGCGCCGCACGACCACGGTCATCGTGCCGCCGACGTGGCTGAAGAACGACGCGTCGAGTACATCGGCGGGCCGGTAGATCTCGCGCGAATCGATGCGCAGGACGGTGTCGCCTCGCTGGATGCCGCTCTCGCTGGCAGGCGTTCCGGCCACGGCCTGCACGACGCGCACGGTGCGGCCGTCATGTTCCGTATCGGGCACTTCCACCACATTGACGCCGACCCAGCCGTGGCGCGCGCGGCCATACTGGGTGAAGTCGGCCATGATCTTTTCGATCGCCTCGACCGGCAGGGCATAGAGGGAGCGGCCGTCATCGGGACTGGGCACCACGAGGCCGATGACTTCTCCCCGCGTATTCAAAAGTGGCCCGCCGACCTGGCCGGGACTGATCGGGACGTCGGCATGGATATGGGTTGTCGAGAAAAAGCGGTTGAGGCACCGGACCTCGAATCCGCTGACCGGACCCTCCGAGGGCGAGACGGCGAGGTTGAGGGGATAACCGACGGTAAGAACTCCGTTGCCGGTTTTCAGATCGGTCGAATGGCCGAGCGTGAGGAAGGGATTATCGGAATCAGTGACCCTCAGCATGGCGAGGCCGCTACGCGGATCGTTGCCGAGGATTTTGGCATCCATCTGCACGCCGTTGACCGTGACGCGCGCGGAGACATTGTCGCCGATCACCGAAGAGGAGGTGAGAACGGTGCCCTGGTTATCGATGAAGAAGCCGGTGCCGGCGAGCATGAAGCCGTCGCCCGATTCCACTTTGACGACGGAAGTCTTGGCCTTGTCGAAAAGCGCGTTGATGTCGTCGCTGGCCGGCTGAAAGACATCAGCGGCGCGAACCGACGTGGGAGCGAGGAGCGACGATCCCGCCGGGAGAGTGGCCAGCAGGAGGAGAAGCGCCCGGGGAATCAACCTAAAACGCAACGGTTGCGTCATAGGCCACCCGGGTGTTCGCCAAGATGAAATGGGTGGCCGCCGGCTTGGCCCCACTTGGCGTGAAAGTCAGATTGCTCGTCGCGGCCGGAGTTCCGGTCGCGCTCTTGGTAAAGGAGACCGGGACCATGGCGAAGGAAGAATCGCTGCTCGGCATGTGGAGGGAGAGCTGATACTGGCCGCCGACCTGCGTGACCTGCACCTGTTGGGAGAAGCCGAGGAAAGCCATCAAGGCGAGGGCCGCAAAGCCGGAGGCATAAGACAGAGAGGGAACAAAGGTGAAGCTCTCGGTGCGTTCCTTGATCCAGGAGACGGCGCGGGCCCAAGCCGATTCCGGCACGAGCAGCTGGGCGCGCTGGCGGCGATGAAATTCGATCAGAAAACGATCCACCTCGGTATTTTGCGGAGTCTCCAGTTTTTGCAGAGCCAGCAGATTGCGGAGCGCGGAAAAGTCTTGATCGTGTTCCATAATTTTAGAGGTAATTCTTTAAATATTTCTGCAACTGCTTGTGCGCGTAAAACAACCGCGACCGAACCGTCTCTTCCTTGCAGTTCATAATCTTGCTGATCTCGGCATGGCTCAGGCCCTGCACATCGAACAAAGTCACGACTGCCCTGTGTTGATCAGACAGTTTCAGCATCGATTCGTTCAATTTTTTTTTCAATTCGGCCAGCCGAGCCTGCTTTTCCGCGTCACCAGAAGCACTTGCGTCGATAAACTCACTTCGGTTCTGCAGGTCCAAATCAGCATCATCCATGCTCAAATTGTGGCGATGCTTGTTTCTCTTGATGAAATTGATCGTGAGGTTGTAACCGATCCGGTAAAGCCAGGTAAAAAACTCGGCATCGAGGCGAAAGGTGTGAATGCTTTTATAGGCCTTCTCGAACGTCTCCATGGCCAAGTCCCACGCATCGGTCTGGTTGCTCGTCATGTTGTAGAGCATGCCGAGCAGCTTGGGCTGGTAGCGGCGGACGAGCTCGTCGAAAGCGGTGGGATCGCCGCCCTGGGTCCTTTCGACCAAAAGGCGGTCGCTAATCTCCTCGCTGCCCGTCGTTGCGGAATCGTTCGGTTCCATGCTTCCCGCCCGCACTTTATCGACTGAGCGGATGGCGGCAAGGCTGGTCGTCATGGATTCTCCTTCCCGGATCATAAAGCAACTTAGCGCGGGAACACGTTAAAGTCAGGTAAGGTGAGATATCTATTAAATCCCGTCATCCTGAGCTTGTCGAAGGATCAGCCTCCGTTGACTTCCACTGTCGCAGGATAGATCTCCCGCTAATTTCGGGTATTTGCCGGAAGCTGATCCTTCGACAAGCTCAGGATGACTGACTTTGGGGTGAATATCTAACTGGAACTCACTCTAACCCGGCATAGACAGCCCGACCGCACCATAAAACGGCTTCAGCCACGCCGCGGGCAGCGCGTAGTCGAGCACCAGTTTGCCATTCAAGATCAGGATCATTCCCGTCACGCCCCAGCCCAGAATCTTGATCCAGAGCGGATTGGCGAAAACCCCCATCTTCGCGCGATCGCTGGTGAAACGCATCAGCGGCCAGACGGCGAACCCAAGCTGCATGCTCAACGCAACCTGGCTGGCCACGAGCAGATCGTTGGTTTTGTCCTCGCCGTAAAAGCCGATCACGATAATCGCGGGCACAATGGCGATGCCCCGCGTGACGAGCCGCCGCAGCCAGGGTTTGAGCCGGATATGAAGAAAGCCCTCCATCACGATCTGCCCCGCGAGCGTGCCAGTCAGCGTCGAGTTTTGGCCCGAGGCAATCAACCCGCAGGCGAAAAGGGTGCTGGCGAACCCGACCCCGAGCAGAGGGCTGAGCAGCTTGTAGGCGCCCTGGATATCAGCCACATCCTGATGCCCCGAATAGTGAAAGGCCGCGGCCGCCAGGATAAGGATGGCCGCGTTGACGAAGGTCGCGCCGAGCAGCGCGACGGTGGAATCGATTGTGCTGTACCAGATCGCCTCGCGCTTGCCCGCATCCGTGGGCTGGAACCGGCGGGTCTGCACAATGGAGGAATGGAGATAGAGATTATGCGGCATCACCGTCGCGCCGAGAATGCCGATGCTGATGTAAAGCATCTGCGGATTGCGCAGAATTTCCGGGCTCGGCGTGAAACCGGCCAGCATGCCGAAAAGGCTCGGCCGCGAGAGCGTGATTTCAACCGCGAAGCAAAGGGCAATGGTTGCCATCAGCACGATGATGAGCGCCTCCAGGTAGCGAAAGCCCTTGTTCTGCAGGTAGAGTATCACCAGCACATCAAGGCTCGTGACAATGCAGCCCAGCAAAAGGGGAAGCCCGAAAAGCAGTTGCAGGCCAATGGCCATGCCCACGATCTCCGCGAGATCGCAAGCCGCGATGGCCAGCTCGCATAGGACCCAAAGAAAAATGACGACCGGAGTCGAATAAGCGTCGCGGCAGGCCTGCGCCAAGTCACGGCCCGTGGCGATGCCCAGTTTTAAGGCGAGATGCTGCAGCAGGATGGCCATGACATTCGCGAGCAGAATGATGCAGAGCAGCGTGTAGCCAAACTGCGCGCCGCCCGCGATATCGGTGGCCCAGTTGCCGGGATCCATGTAGCCAACCGCGATCACGAAGCCGGGACCGGTGAACGCCCCCAGCTTGCGCCAGAACGATTTGCCGGTGGGAACCGCGATGCTCCGATGCACCTCGGGCAGCGAAGGCGTCCCGGCCGCCCGGCGCCAGCCCTCGACGGCTGTGGCGGGAGAAGTCGTTTCGAGCGTGGTCACGTGGAGCGTTTTGCCGGAGGAGGAGGTACAAGTCAACAATTAAAGTTAGTCTCAACAAACTTATGCGCAGGAGACTAAGTATTCTCTCGACCTCCGGGGCGACTTGCGGAGGGAATCGCAAGATCCAGCCCGCGATTTTTGGCGCCCGCGTTCCTCGACAAGCCCCGAATGCCCGCCCTATTTTCTTTCCCATGCCCCGCCTGCCCGACCGCTTCGATCTCTTCGTGCGCCGGGCCCGCGCCAGTGCCGACCCCGCGCGGCAGCTCGACTATGTCCTGGGCGCGCTCGCCGGCTTGCCGGAGTGGTACTTCCTCAACGGCGGCACGCGTCAACAACCCCGCGTCTTCACCACCGAAATCGAGCAGACGCCTATCCTCCTCGTCTTCTCCGATTCGGAACGGGTGCTGGAACTGGCCGCTGAGCTTCGGATAGAAAGTCCCCGCGAGGCCCCGCCCGTCATCACTATTCCCACCACCGCCGCGTTGCCTTGGTGCGTGAGCGAGACCTCTCCGCCCTGGCATGGCCTGCTGATTAACCCGGGCGAAGACGCCGTCCTTGTGCCGAGGCCGCAAGTGGAGGCCTTCGCCTCCGAGTGGCAGACGCGCGGTGGCAGGCAGGCCTCGGGCTTCTGGATTCCGAACCTCACCGGCGAGGAAGAGGATTTCTGGCAGGAGTATGGACTATAAGTTCGGATCATTGCCCTAATCCCCAGGCTGTTACCCGGAAGAAAGACGTTCACTGGGTTTGACCGCGTCCGGCGATAAGTTTAGCTTCTTCCACATGAGCGATGGGGGGGTTACTATTCAGCCGGGCGAGGAATCGCTTAAACGCATCTTTCCCACCCTCTCCCAAAAGCTCGATTTGCGCCGCCAGCTCGGCACGATCCAGACCGACCTCGATAAGATCGAGGAACGTATCCGCTTCCAGGTGCAGGAGTTCGATCCGGGCATCTGGGGTTATGTCAGCTACGCGCTCGATAGCAACGGTAAGCGCATCCGGCCCGCGCTCGTGCTCCTGGCCGCGCACGCCAGCTCGCAGGTCACGCCCGCCCATCTCGATCTCGCCGTGGTCGTGGAGCTGATCCATCTCGCCACGCTTATCCATGACGACATCATGGACGGGGCGTCGAAGCGCCGGGGCAAACCCACCGCCTTCGCGAAGTGGGGCGCGGAGCTTTCCGTCTTGCTCGGCGACTGCCTCTTTTGCCACGCGCTCAAGCTCAGCTCGAACTTCTCCGACCCGGCCCTCGGCCGCAAGATCGCGGAGGCCGCCAACGAGGTCTGCAGCGGAGAGATTCTCCAGACCCAGCGCCGGTTCGACCTCACGCTCAGCATTCCCGACTATATCAAGATCATCTCGATGAAGACCGGTGCGCTCTTCCGCGTCAGCACGGAACTGGCCGCGATGCTGAACGGCTGCCGCCCGGATGAAGTCACCGCGCTGCGCAATTACGGCGATTATCTCGGCATCGCCTACCAGATTTACGACGACTGCCTCGACCTCGTCGGCACGGAAGGCGCGACCGGCAAGACCGTGGGCACCGACCTCGCAAAGGGCAAGCTGACGCTACCCCTCCTGCATATCCTCGGCCAGGCCAGCGATGCCGAGCGGGCGCGCCTGCACACGATCATCCTTCACGGCACGGAGGAAAGCCGCACCGAATTGCTCGCTCAAGTCATCGAACGAGGCGGCCTGAAGAACGCCGTGCGCCGCATCCAAAGCTATCTCGATCAAGCCATTGCCTCGCTCCAAGTCCTGCCCAAGAGCAGCTTCCGCGACACGCTGGAAGGCATCCCGCGCGCGGTGGCCGAGCATGTGTCGGCGTTGGGGTAATTTTCCAAACGTCCGTCATCCTGAGCTTGTCGAAGGATCAGTTCGGCTGCTTTCCTCGGCACTTAATTTTGTGGAAGGACAAGTGCTGGCATATGGAGCGTTCCGCGCCACCCCCGGTACGAAGCTTCTGGATGTGCATCGACCGATGGCTTGGCCATGATTATTTTGAAGCCGGAATGGGTCGCGGGATTGCCGGTAAAGGGAGGAACAGAGAAAACCACCGACAGTTGATATGGCCCACCGGTGCCCGGAACAATCCATTCCGCTCCCAAGCCGAAACTGAGAAGCTTTCCCGGTCCATGCGGATTGGATAATTTATAGGGAATGCTTCCACCGGAACCTATCGGGAAAGAGAGTCGAGCTCCAGGCGGAAGTATCAAATTCCAGTTCGGAATCATTCCATCTCCGTCTCTCGTCGTCATGGGAAGCTCCTTTCCAGCGGAATCTATAACGGAAAAATTCAAGTCGGCCCTGTTAAAGGACAGCGTTATCTCGGAACCAATGCCGAGATTATCTTCTTTCACGTTTCGAAACTCGATTGTGATTCCGTAGCTCCAATCCCCGGATGTCTCCGGTGAAGCCAGCAACCGGGCCTGCAGACCGTTTTGCACAGGAGACCACCCTCGTTCCTCATCCGCCGCATGCGCTGGCGCAAAGGCCAGAATCACCAGGGCGAGAAGAAATCGCCTCATATTTGCTATCATGAAACGCGTCTGATCCTTCGACAAGCTCAGGATGACTAACTTTTTTGAGAGTGAGTCTTTTCAGCAAGCTGTTAGTCTATATCCCTCGACAAGTTCGGGATGACTGCTTGGTTAGCAGAGCGGTATGGCCTTCTCTCTCTTTCGAATTTTCGCCGCCGCGATTCTTTTCCTGCTCAGCCTGATGGTGGTGGTTCCGGCGACGGAGGTAGTGCTTTGGTATGTGGTCATTATCGTGACGGAACTGGGTCACTGGTTTTCGGTCGCCTCGTTGGGAGTGCTGGTGTGGGAACTGATCGCGCAGCGGAAACAGGCGAACCTCTTCACCCTGGTGCTGTGCCTGGCGAGCCTGAGTCTATTTCTTAGGCCGTTGGTTCAGGCAACCTTCATCGCGCGCAAATTGCCGGACCAATTGATGACCGCTTTCGGCGAGAAGGGCCGCTCGGTTGGTTTGCCCGCGAGCCCTTTAAGCTGGACCAAGCTGTGGGGCCTGACTCCCTCGCCCCAGGCGCGCGAGGAGACGTTCAGCTTCACGACCGCCGATGGGAGTTTGTTACCGCTACGGATGTACACGGATGGAAGTCCCGGCCCGCAGCCCTGCATTGTGATGATCCATGGCGGCGGGTGGAGTAGCGGGAATGAAAGGCAGCTTCCGTATATCAACCGACGGCTGGCCGCGCTCGGCTATCGCGTGGCGTCGATGAGCTATCGCCTCGCGCCGAAGTTTCACTGGCCGGCGCAACGGGAGGATGTGGCCGCCGCGCTGGTTTACCTGAAGGCCCACGCGGCGGAGCTCGGCATCGATGCGTCGCGGTTCATTATTTTTGGTCGCTCAGCCGGTGGCCAGATTGCGCTGGATGCCGCCTACGCGCAGCACGATCCCGCCATTCGCGGCTGCATCGCGATCTATCCGCCAACCGACATGAATTTCTCCTACTGGACCGGCAAGGAGGACGACATTATCCACTCGCGGCCGCTCGTGCGCGGGTTGATGGGCGGGCCGCCGGCGAGTTCGCCCGCCTTATATAAGGACGCCTCCGCGCTCGCTTTCGTGGGAGCGGATACGCCGCCCACTTTGCTCATCCACGGCACGCGCGATGAGATCGTCTGGGTGCGGCACAGCGAGCGATTGCAGGATCGCCTGGTCCAGGCCGGGCGACCGGTTTTTCTCCTCGAACTGCCTTGGGCGACGCACGGCTTCGATGCCCTTTCGCGCGGCCCGGGCGCGCAACTGGAGCTCTACGCCATAATCTGGTTTCTCGACTCCTGCGGAATGTAACGTTTCGCGATCTGTCCGAATCCTCCCTTTACTCCGCGCGGCGGGCTTGTGCTATCTTTCTGCTGCCCTATGAAGCCGTACACTTCATCCAAGAAAATCCGGCTGGTTCTGGCCGACGTCGATGGAACGCTGGTCACCAAGGAAAAGATCCTGACCGATCGCGCGAAACAGGCGGTGCATCGGCTGCATGAGAAGGGTCTGCTCTTCGCGATCACCAGCGGTCGCCCGCCGCTTGGCATGAAGATGCTGATCGATCCGCTGGAATTGCAAACGCCGGTCGCGGGTTTCAACGGCGGCGTCTTCACGCATCCCGACCTGAGTGTCATCACCGCCCGTACGATCGAGGCGGCCACCGCCGCGCATGCGCTGGAGCTGATCAAGAAGCACGATCTGGTCGCGTGGCTTTACACCGCGACCGATTGGTACGTGCCCGACGTCAAGGGACCGCACGTCGATCGCGAAGCGTGGACCGTCAAGTTCCCACCCAAGGTTCTCGCCGATTTCAGCGGTCTCCTGGATCAGGCAGTGAAGATTGTCGGAGTCAGCGACGACCTCGACAAAGTCGCCCAGGCCGAGGCCGATTGCCAGAAGACGCTCCAGGGCGCCGTCTCGGCCCAGCGCTCGCAGCCTTATTACCTCGACGTGACCAATCCCCAGGCCAACAAGGGGGCGGTGGCCGAATATCTTGCGGAGCATTTCAAGATCGGCCTGGAGGAAATCGCCGTGCTTGGCGACATGCCCAACGATGTGCCCATGTTCGAGAAGGCCGGGATGAGCATCGCCATGGGGCAGTCCTCCCCGGAAGTGCAGGCCCAGGCCCATTTCGTCACCGCCGGTTACGAGGACGAGGGCTTTGCCAAGGCGCTCGAGATCCATTTTCTTTCCTGATCCTCAACCCACCCACAACCTGAAGACCCGTCTATGAACACTCCCCGCGTTAAAGAAATTCTCAGTTGGTATGGCAGCGACAATCCCGGTACGTTGACCAACCTGACCCGGATCCTGAATCACGGACGGCTGGGCGGCACGGGCAAGCTGGTCATCCTGCCGGTGGACCAGGGTTTCGAGCATGGGCCGGCCCGCAGCTTCGCAATGAATCCCCCGGCCTACGATCCGCGCTACCATTTCGAGTTGGCGATCGAGGCGGGCTGCAACGCCTATGCCGCGCCGCTCGGCTTCATCGAGGCGGGCGCACGGGAATTCGCTGGTGAAATCCCACTCATCCTGAAGGTGAACAACCACGATGTGCTGCTCGACGAGGGCGATCCGATTTCCGCCGTGACCAGTGGCGTGAATGATGCCCTGCGGCTCGGTTGCGCCGCGATCGGCTTCACCATCTATCCCGGCTCGGCCCATCGGGTCGAAATGTACCAGGAGATTCGCGAGCTCGCGGCGGAGGCGAAGGCAGCCGGGCTGGTCGTGGTCATCTGGTCCTACCCGCGCGGCTCGGGCCTGAGCAAGGAAGGTGAGACGTCGATGGATGTCTGCGGTTACGCCGCGCAAATCGCCGCGCAGCTTGGCGCCCATATCGTGAAGGTGAAGCTGCCCAGCGAGCATCTCGAGCAGCCCGAGGCGAAGAAGGTCTATGAGAAGCAGCGCATCCCCATCGGCGACTACGAGGAACGGGTGCGCCACGCCGTGCAATGCTGCTTCGCGGGTCGTCGGATCCTGATCTTTTCCGGCGGTCCGTCGGAGGATGCCGGCACATTCCTGGAAGGCGTCCAGGGGATCCATCGCGGCGGCGGATTCGGCTCGATTGTGGGTCGCAATTCCTTCCAGCGGCCCAAGGCCGAGTCGCTGAAATTCCTCAGCGACGTGATCGATATCTACGCGACACCGGTTTGAATCAAGAGAAAGGGACGGCGCTTTCCGCCGTCCCTTTGTCTGCCGTCACGCTTTAGCGATAGCCGCCCGACACGAACCAAGTTTCACCGCTGACCCATGCGGCGTCATCCGAAGCCAGGAAGGTAGCCACCGTGGCAATGTCCTGCGGCTTGCCGATGCGGCCCACCGGCGTGTTCGCCTCGACCTGCTTGCGGAACTCGCTTTCGGCTCCGGTAAAGCCGGCGCTTTCGGTCCCTTCCGTTTCCACCATGCCCGGCGCGACCGAGTTGACCCGGATCTTGCGCGCGCCCAGTTCCTTCGCCAGCGAACGGGTGATCGCGTCCACCGAGGCCTTGGTGGCGCTGTAGACCGAGGCACCGGGAATGCCGAGCGTGGCGACGACCGAGCTGATGTTGATGATGCTGCCACCCTTTGCGTCGAAATGGTTCAACGCTTCCTGCGTGGTGAGCAGCAGGCCGAGCACATTCAGGTTGAAGTGCTTTTGAAAGTGCTCCTCCGTGATTTGCTCCACCGGCGCGAATTCATAGATGCCCGCGTTATTGACGAGAATATCGAGCCGGCCAAAAGCCTTTTTCGTTTCCGTAAAGAGCCGGTCGATGTCCGCCTTCTTGGCCACGTTAGCCTGCACGGCGACCGCCTTGCCGCCCAGGCCGGTGATTTCCGCGACGGCACGGTCAGCGCCTTCCTTGCTGGAGGAATAATTGACGACGACCGAAGCTCCCTCAGCGGCGAGATGCTTGGCGATGGAGGCGCCGATTCCCTTCGAGGCTCCAGTGACGACTGCGACTTTTCCTTCGAGTTTTTTCATGATGTTATTTGGTAGTTTTGTATCGAACGGTATACATCTACGTCATGGACAGGAGGCCGTCAATCCCTTATTGTATCGTTAGGTATGAAATTAAAAGAGGCCGCGTGTCCCCTGGGTCGTCCCCGCGCCTTTGACTGCGAAAAGGCGCTCGATGCCGCCCTGCTCGTCTTTTGGGAAAAAGGCTACGAAGGCGCCTCGCTCGCTGACCTGACCCGGGCCATGGGAATCAATCGTCCCAGCCTTTACGCCGCCTTTGGCAACAAGGAGGCCCTGTTCCGCAAAGTGCTGGACCGTTATCTCGCCAAAGCTTCACTGACGATGCAGGAAGCCTTTCGCGAACCGACGGCCCGCGGGGTGGTGGAGCATTGGCTGCGTCTGAATGCCGATAATCTCACCGACCCAAAGCGGCCGCGCGGCTGTCTGGTTGTCCATGGCGCGCTGGTCTGCGGGGATGAATCGAGTCCCATTCGCCA
Source organism: Methylacidiphilales bacterium (assembly GCA_026225555.1). GTDB lineage: Bacteria > Verrucomicrobiota > Verrucomicrobiia > Methylacidiphilales > UBA1321 > JABDGH01. Next base: position 1,452 of record JAMFSY010000073.1, on the reverse strand, counting down.
GGAACTGATCGCGCGGCGGGAGGCGGGCCAGGCGGCCTTCCTCGAACGTTTCAAGCGGGCGAAGGCGGAGGGCGATTTGCCTCCTGAAAGTGATCCTGCGGGCCTCGCCCGGTTTGTCTCCGCCGTGACTTATGGGATGGCGGTCGAAGCCATGAATGGCGCCAGTCGCGCCGAACTGCGCTCCCTTGCCCGGACCGCTTTGAAAGCCTGGCCGGTCTGAAGGCGCCCGCGAGATGGTCTGACAGCTGCTAAAGCGGTCGGATGCTTATCCCCAGATCCTTTTCGTCCCGCTTTCTTTATCTTCTGGCGGCGGTCCTTTTCCCGGTATTGCCTCTTGAGGCGGCCTCGCCCGACTGGGGCCTTCCGGGAGCTTCTTCCGGGCAGGGACTTCTTGCCAATCGAGTTCCACGCATTCGGGCCAACCTCCAGGGCGCCGTGGATAATGGACAGTTGCCCGGTTTTGTCTGGTTGGTGGCTCGCCATGGCCAGGTTGTCGATAGCGGAGCCATCGGTTGGCGCGACGTCCAGGCCCATACGCCGATGACTCCCGACACGATCTTTCGTCTCTACTCCATGACGAAAATCGTCACCACCGTGACCGCGCTCACGCTGGTGGAGGAAGGCAAAATCAACCTGAACGATCCCATCTCCCGCTACCTGCCCGAGTTCGCCGCGCCGCGCGTCTTCACCGGAGGCACGGCCGACGCGCCGCAGACGGTGGCGGCGGAGAGTCTTATCACGGTGCGCGAACTCCTGACCCAAAGCAGCGGCCTGCGCTACGACATTTTCGGCAACGATACGCTCCATGATATCTATGTGCGGGCGCATCTCTGGGAAGCGGATTCGCTGAAGGACTTCACCGCACGGGCCGCGAGCCTGCCCCTGGAACATCAGCCCGGCGCGAGTTGGACTTATGGCATTAACACCGATGTTCTCGGCGCGTTGATCGAGGTCGTGACCGGCAAGCCGTTGGAGCAGGTCGAGCGGGAGCGGATCTTCATTCCCCTGGGCATGGTGGATACTTCCTTCAGCGTTCCCGATGCCAAGCTGCCCCGCCTGGCCAAGCTCTACTCCAAGGATGACAACGGCAAGTTGAAGGAAATTCCCCCGGTGGGTGGAATCACGCCGCAGCCGAAAGGTACGTTTCGGAGTGGCGGCGGTGGTCTCTTTTCCACCGCGCATGATTATGGGCGCTTTGCCCAGATGCTGCTCAATGGCGGCCAGTGGAATGGCAAGCGCATCCTGGGTCGCAAGACGGTGGAGATGATGACGAGCATCCAGATTATTCCCGTGCCGGGTCCCTGGTCGCCGCCCGCCTTCGGCTTCGGCGTTCAGGTGATGCCGCCCGACATGTCCAAGATCGCCAGCCTGATTTCGCCCGGCTCCTATGGCTGGGATGGTTACGTCAGCACGCACATCATCATCGATCCGCACGAAGACCTTTTTATGATG
>JAMFSY010000006.1 GCA_026225555.1 Methylacidiphilales bacterium | reverse complement strand
GCTGACCGATGACGAAAAGCAGCCCGACACGTCGCTCGACCGGCTCGGACTCGACAGCTTCGACCGCATGGAGGTCGCGCAGGAAGTGGAGATGCGGTTCGGTTTCCGCAGCGACCAGGTGGCCGCGACCATCGGTGAACTCTGGGCGCTCGCGCAGGGAATGGCCGAATCGACTTCCGACGAGCCGTTGAAGATCCCGAAAGTCTGGACGGCGGAGCGAAGCGATCCCTCTGCGCTCCTTTCCGTTTCCGCCCCGACGCTTCTCGAAGGCGTCGTGCGCCAGGCCCTGGCCCATCCCCGCGAGGCGGCTGCCGCGGATGATCTCTCGGGCGTGGTGACTTACGAGCGCCTGATCATCGGCGCGCACCTGATGCAAAAGCGTTTCACCGCGCTACCCGGCGATGCCGTGGGGCTCATGCTACCGGCTTCTGTCGCCGCGGACATCGGCTTTCTCGCGCTGCTTTGGGCGGCGAAATTACCTGTGCTACTCAACTGGACCACTGGCGCGGGCAATCTCAATCATGCGGTCAAGGTGATGAAGATCCAGCGCGTGATCACGTCCCGCAAATTCGTGGACCGCGTCGGCGTCAAGATCGAGGGAGCGGAATATGTCTACCTGGAGGACATCCGCCAGGGGATCGGCAAGATGGAAATGCTGGGCGCGCTTCTCTCGGTCCGCTTCTTTTCCAGACGCCTTCTCGCCGGTCTGCCGAAGGTCGATCCCGATCAACCCGCCGTGGTCCTCTTCACCTCCGGCTCGGAGAAAGCGCCGAAAGCGGTGCCGCTCACCCATCGCAACATCATCTCCGACGTCGCCGCCGGGGTCGCGGCGCTGGGCTTCAAACGCGACGATATTTTGCTCGGCTTTCTCCCACCATTTCACAGCTTCGGCCTAAGCGGAAACATGATGCTCGCGCTTCTCGGCGGCATTCGGATCGTGCATCACGCCGATCCCACCGATGCCGCCGGGCTCGCCCGCAAAATCGCGGCGTATCGTCCCACTGTTCTACTCACCACGCCCACGTTCTTTCACTACATCCTCAACGCTGCAAAGCCGGAGGACCTCGTTTCCCTGCGCGTCGTGATCACCGGCGCCGAGAAATGTCCCGAATCCGTTTTCACCCGGGCCAAGGAAAAGACGCCGCATGCTTTCGTCGCGGAGGGTTACGGCATCACGGAATGTTCACCGGTCGTCTCCGTCAATCGCCCCGGACGCGCGCGCGCGGGCACCATTGGCGAGCCGCTCGACGGCGTCGAAGTGCGGGTCGTCAATCCCGAGTCGATGGAGCCGCTACCGGCGGGAAAGCAAGGGCTTCTCCTAGTGACCGGGCCGACGATCTTTCCCGGCTATCTTCACTACGACGGTCCAAGTCCCTTTTACGAACAAGACGGCAAAAAGTGGTACATCACGGGAGACCTGGCCATCCTCGATGCGGACAACTTCATTCATTTTGCAGGCCGTCTCAAACGCTTCATCAAGGCGGGCGGCGAAATGATTTCGCTGCCCGCGCTGGAGGAACCGATTGCCGCAAAATATCCGGTAGGGGAAAACGGGCCGCAGGTTGCGGTTGAAGGCATCGAAACGCCCACGGGCCGCAAGATCGTCCTCTTCGCGACCGCCGCCATTTCTCTCACCGAGGCCAATGGACTTCTTCAGCAAGCCGGTTTCCAGGGCATCATGCGCCTCGACGAAGTGCGCCGGATCGATCATCTGCCGGTGCTCGGCACCGGTAAGATCGACTACAAGGTGCTGCGGGCCCAAATCTAGAATCACTCCACCAGCAACTCTTCCAACTCGTCGCCGCTGAGACTCTCCACAAACGCCTCGTCACTGCCCAGGCTGGCCTGAAAAAGTTCTCGTTTGCGGGCCTGCAGCGCCTGGATTTTTTCCTCCACGGTTCCCGCCGCGATGAGCTTGTAAGCCTGCACACTCCGCGATTGACCCATGCGATGCGCGCGCGACGTGGCCTGCTCTTCCACTGCCGGATTCCACCACGGATCGAAATGGATCACAGTGTCCGCGCCGGTCAGGTTCAGCCCCGTGCCGCCCGCCTTCAGGCTGATGAGAAAGAGCGGAATGCCCGCGTCCTGCTGGAACCGATCGACCTCCGCCTGCCGTTCCAGCGTCTGTCCATCGAGATAGGCGAAGCGCATTTCCCGCCGCGCGACTTCATCGCGAAGCAAATGGAGCACGCGCACGAATTGGCTGAAGAGAAGGACGCGATGACCACCGTCGATGGCCTCGTCGATCAATTCGAACGTACGATCCAGCTTGGCGGAGGGCTCTTTCCATACCCGCTTTTCCTCCCCGTGCGGCAGCAGGTCGAGATGGCAGCAGACTTGGCGCAAACGCAGCAGGGTGGTCAACACCGCCATGCGGTCGCGGCCCTTACCCGCCTTCCCGGCGTGCTCGAAAACTTCACGCCGCCCCTGGGCAAGCACGGCGCGGTAGACTTCACGCTGTTCGTCGGTCAGTTCGCAGAGGGTCAGGTATTCGAGCTTGGGTGGAAGCTCGGGCAGGACCTCCTCTTTTGTCCGGCGCAGGAAAAAGGGGCGCACACGATGCCGCAGCCGTTCCATTGTTTTCGGTTCCGGTCCACGCGTCAGCGGCGTCTCGTAACGTTCGCGAAATTCGGTGGCGGTACCGAGATAACCGGGCAAAAGAAAATCAAAAAGCGACCAGAGATCGAGCACCGAGTTTTCCAGCGGCGTGCCGGTCAGGATCAAACGGTGCGCGGCGCGGAGCATCTTGGCCGCCTGTGCATTTTGGCTTCCGCGATTCTTGATATGCTGCGCCTCGTCCAGGATCACCAGCGAAAATGGGTGCGTGCGATAATGCTCCATGTCGCGCCGCAGGATCGCGTAGGACGTGACGAGCAGATCGCATTCGTCGATGCGCCCAAGCCGCTGCGCCCGGTCGGGGCCGGTCAGGTCGAGTGTACGCAAATGCGGCACGAAGCGGGCCGCTTCCCGCAGCCAATTGGTGACGAGACTGGTCGGACACACAACCAGCGCCGGTCCACTCAGCTTTTGTCCCGCCCGCAGCCACGCGCAGAAGGCGAGCGCCTGGAGCGTTTTCCCGAGCCCCATATCGTCGGCGAGAAGGCCGTGAAAATTCCGTTGCGCGAGGCTCGCCAGCCATTCGATGCCTTGCGCCTGATAGGGACGTAACTGCTCCCATAATTTCGTTTCGAGTCGGTCTCGCACCAGCGGCTTCGGCAAGTGGGCCGTGACATTTTCGCGCTCGCGGAAGCCCTGCGCGGTGAGCGCCTCGCTGAGAAAGGGCGCAGAGATTTTAGGCACGCGCATCTGGCCCGGCTCCTGGCTCACGGAGCAATCGGCCAGGACTTCACGCATCTCGCCCCACGCTTCAGTCGGGACGAGGAGCACACGTTTGTCCGAGGTGCGCGCGTGGTTCTGGCCGGTTTGCAACCAGCGTTGAATTTCGGACCCATCCAAGGAAACGGGCTTGCCCTGCACAGAAAGTTTTAGGTCGAGGCTGAGCCAATCCTCGCCCGAACCCGAGCGCAGGGAAAACTCCGGTTCCGCAATGTCGATCTGCTGCATCGTTGATTCGAGGCGTGGGCCAAAACTGACCTTCCACGCCTGCCGCCAGCGAGGCAAACGGTTCGCCAAAAACCGGGCGACCTGATTTTCCTGGATGAGACTGAACATGGCCGCGCCGCCGCGCACGGGTTTGAACCCCGCTTCCTCCGCTTGTGCGAGCGCGGCTTTTTCCTTCGCGAAATCGCGTCGCCAGAAGCGGTGGGATTGTTGCGGATCGGGAAAATAATTCTCCGCCACCGCCGCGCTTTTGGGCCCCAACGGAAACGTATGGCTGCCGTAATGCGCGACGAGATCGAGGGTGAGACCGGAGAGTGCGCCTTCCAGCCGAGCCTCGATCTCGGGCTGGTCCGTCTCGAGCAGGAAATCTTCGAAGCCGGGCGGCAGGACGATCTCGAAATTCTTTTCCCATTGCGGCCATTCGCGGGCGAGAAAATCGGGAATTTGCGGGGGTGAAATGAGACGCGGCCCACCGGCCAGGCTGGCAGGCAGCGTGGGCGTTTCGATGAGATGCTCGCCGTCGAAACTCCAATTCGGCAGAGAGAATCTCGCCCCGCTTTTCGAGGAAGTTGCAACGCCCGTTTCCGCCTTCAGCTCCAGCGTACCGTCCGGCAGCCGGCGCAACAGAATCCGGGGCCGTTCCGTGGCGGCGCGAACTTCGATACACTTCTTTTTACCGAGCCAGATGCGGGGATGACCGGCCAGAGCGCGCAAAACCGCGCCGACTTTCTCGCGCGGCACGGCATTGATTCCCGCGAGTACGCCAGCCGCCATTTCCAAGGCATCGAGCGCGCGCGCGTCCTCCTCGCTGATGGCGAAACCGCCTTTTAAATCACGCATCATCGGATCCCACGGAAGGGTGGCCCCGTCCGCACCGCGCCGCGCTTCGAGAATGATCCGCACGGAACTTTGCGCGAACGCCTCCTCAAGTTGAAGCGGCAGCAGGATCGTGGTTTCGATTACCGGAATTCCAGGCGGCGCTTCTTCCAGCAACCAGCGCTTCGGGCCGGCGACAAGGCGTGCCGCGATCGCACGCGGAGATTCCGGTGCGCGCGGCGTAGGGGATGGAGAGGGCGCGGCGGGCTGAAGAAGAGCCAATCCCGCGGCAAGCGAATGCGCACAGACGCGTCCAGAGCGACGCGACTCAACACAAGTGCAGCGGACCTCCACCTGGGCCACGCGATCCGCGAGAATGATCTGCGCGTCGTAAACTTTCTCGGCTCCCTGCACGCGCGCGCGGATGATATTTCCTTCGCGACGGGCGTCGCGCACCTTGCCGCGCTCGACGAGACTTCGCGCCTCTTTCATCGCGGGCCAGCCGCCGATTTCGGCGAGAAGATTGGTGCTTAGTTCGAGAAGAGGCATGAAGGAAAAGACAACTTAAACCTCGGCCACATGCAGCGCCACGATACCCAGCGTCAGATTGCTCCAGCGCACCTCGCGAAAACCGGCTGTGCGCAGCATCGCGGCCAACTCGGGCTGGCGCGGGAAGGCGCGGATCGATTCGCCGAGATATTCGTACGCTCCCTTTTCGGGCGTGAAGAGACGCGCGTATTTGGGCATGACGACGCGGAGATACCAGAAGTAGAGCGGCGCGAACCAAGCCAGGGGATGGGAAAATTCGAGAATGTAAGCCCGTCCGCCCGGGCGGAGAATTCGGCGCATTTCGCGCAGACCCGCAAGCCGGTCGGCGAGGTTGCGCAGACCGAAGGCGATGGTCACGGCATCGTAGGAACCATCGGCGAACGGCAGCCGAAGCGCATCGCCAACGAGGAGGTTGGGAGCCTTCTTGGTGTGGGCCTGTTGCAGCATGGGCAGACAAAAATCGACCCCGGCGGCAAACTCGGTGTAGATCTGATGCCGCTGCAGCGTGAGCAGCACATCGCCGCTTCCCGTCGCGAGATCGAGCACGCGGGCCGGCCGTTGCGCGCGGACGGCGCGCATGAGACTCCAGCGCCAATAGAGATCGCTGCCGCCGCAGAGCACATGATTCAGCAAATCGTAGCGGGGCGCGACGCGGCCAAACATGGCCGAGATCGCCTCGGGCGATTGATGCGCCAATTCCTCGCGGAGAGCGGGAGGCGCGTCGGGTTGGATAAGAGCCATGGCAACCCTACCTTCGCCCAGGAAAGCGGGGGCTGCCAGCCGGAAGATGCGCCTTTACTTGATCAGCTTGAACTTGCCGATCAAGGGAAGCGGCACGCATTTGCCCGCCGCCGCATTGATGATGCCCATGATCAGCAGCGCAATGACGCCGAGCCAGACGAGGCCGAGAACGAGACTGATGAAGCCCAGGCCCAGCGAAAACAGAATCGCGTTGAGAATGCTGAGAATGATCCCAAGCGCGATCTCACCCAGGAACAGGACGAGGCCCTGGTTGGCATGATATTTGGCGAAAGGAGAATTCTTGGCGGCCATCAACGGAACAATCCACAGAATGCTGAGATAGGCGAGAATGCCGAAGATCTTATTGGCCTCCGCGTCTTCCGCCGTGACTTCCAGCGCTTCGCCGGGACCGAGGAGGCTGGCCATATCGACCGGCTTGGCCGACTCGGGATTGGTCGCGCCGCCGGGGGCCTGCGTGACGACGGTAGGAGCGGAGCCCAGCGTGGTCGATTTGGCCGGCACCGGAGGTTCGCGGAAAGTGAAGGCCGCGACTTGGCTCGCGGGCGTCCAGTTATCCATGCCTTCTTTCCACACGAGCGCATCGGAGGGGAGCTTGTTCGAGGCGAGTTGCGCCTTGATCTCCGATTCATTGACCGGACCTTTTTGCTCGTTATTGACCGCGTAATACCAATCGCTCATGTTCTAGGAGATAGATAGGTTTGGCTCAAAAGCAAGCCGGATTGCAGGAAAAAATTTTCTAAGAAACTGTTACTGAACTTCTTAGGCTCACATCTCACACTTTTGTTAGAAGGTCTGCCGCCATGTCGAAGTTCGCATGCACGTTCTGCACCTCCTCGTGATCGTCCAGCGCTTCCAACAAGGCGAGCACCTGCTCGGCTAATTGCGGGTCGGTCACCGGTGTCAGGTTGCCAGGAATGTAACTCAACTTCGCGGTCGCGACCGGAATTTTGGCCTGCTCGAGCGCCTTGGAAACGGCGTCCAGCTTGGTATCGGGCGGCGTAATGACCTCGATCACGCCTTCATGCGCGCGGACATCCTCCGCCCCGGCATCGAGAGCGGCAAGGATTACATCGTCCTCTGCGATGCCCGGCGCGGTGATGGTGATGACACCCTTGTGCTGAAACATCCAGGCCACGCTGCCGGAGCCGGCAAGATGGCCGTGGTTCTTCGCGAAAACAGAACGGATCTCCGCCGCGCTGCGGTTCTTGTTGTCCGTGGCGGCTTCGATCAGGATGGCGACGCCCGCGGGGCCGTAGCCTTCATAGACCATCTCCTCGTAAGCCTCGCCCTCGAGCTCGCCCACGCCTTTCTTGATCGCGCGGCCGATGTTCTCGACCGGCACACTTTCCCCGCGCGCGGTGGCAATGGCCTGCCGCAGGCGTGGATTGAAATTCGGATCGCCGCCGCCCAATCGCGCCGCGACGGTGATTTCCTTGGAAAGTTTGCTGAAAAGCTTGCCGCGACGCAGGTCCGAAACGCCCTTCGCCCGCTTGACTTTCGCCCAATGGGAATGCCCTGCCATAACGTGTCAAGATGAGGCCGGATGAGGGCAAAGGCAAGTGCGGGTTGAGAAGATCTCCCACCGCAACCTCAATCCTGTTTGTAGGTTTAAGAACTCCTCGTTACCATGATCGCCCGACATGAAGTTCCCTCTCCGAGACGATGATGCCGCCCGCGCCGCCGCCGATGGCGATGCGCACGACAAGAGTCTCATGAGCCGGATTGCCCAGGGGGACGAGGTGGCGCTGCGTGAATTGATCGAGAAGCATCAGGGCGCGGTCTACGGCACGATCTCCAAGATGCTGGGCGATCCGATCGAGGCGCAGGATCTCGCGCAGCAGGTCTTCGTGCGCGTTTACCGCGCGGCCGGTTCCTATCGTGCCATGGCGCAATTCAAGACGTGGATGTTCACCATCGTGCGCAATCTCATCTTCAACGAGCATCGCCGCCGTTCCCGCGCCACCTTCATTCCACTGCATCCGCCCGATGCGGAATCGAACGGCAACGGCTCACCCGCCACGCTCGACCTGCCCGACATGGTGACAAAAAGCCCGGGCGAGAACGCGCTGGAGCAGGAGATGATGCGGGCCATCGATCGCGCGATTCTGGACCTGCCGGAGCAGCAGCGACTGGCCATCGTCCTGCGCCGTTATGACGAATTTTCCTACGAGCAAATCGCGGAGATTCTTAAGACGAGTGTGCCCGCCACCAAGTCATTGCTTTTCCGCGCGCGGGAAACCTTGCGCAAGGCCTTGCAGGATTATCTTGATCAGGACGGCGGCGCTGGCCCCTAATCTGCTGGGAGAAATGGAAAAATGACCTCTGAAAAGACCCCCAAATCCGCCGGGAATAAATTTCCCCGCAACTCGATCCCACTCCGGGTGTTTGATCACTTATGAGAGCTGGCACTCCCTACGACGATGACCGCCATTTACACGCGGAAGAGAACGATCCCGTGTGGCGTCTTCTCGCGAAGTCGCGTCCTCAAGAGCCGGATGCCTGGTTCGCCGTCCGCACGCTGGCGCGGTGCCGCCATGCCGAGTCACCGGTCGAGTCGCGCGGGCTGGCTTGGAATCACCTCTGGCGTTGGGTGTTGGGCACCGGCTTGGGCGTTTGCCTGACCGTTCTGGTCGTGACGCGCGTTGAGACTCAGTCCGCGAATGACAATCATCAGAAGAACGTTCAGGAAGCTTTCGAAATCATGGCCTCGCTCGGCACTGATTCGGATTCATCTTCTTCCTCTTCCTCCACTTCATGGCAAGATTCCTCCCTCTAAGCATCGCGCCGGTTCTCTGTCTGTGCGGCGCGCTCGGTCTGGCTGCGGCGCCCGCTGCTTCCAGCCCGACGAAACCCGCGGCGCCTTCTCCAGCCCCTGCCCCCGGTCTGAACAAGGTCACCGGCGCGCCGCCTCCGCCGCCGCCCATCGAGGAATACGCTTCCCGTTACGGAAAGATCCTCTCCCCCAGCGATCAGATGCCTTATTCCTTCAAGCTCACGATGCCTTTTCCCGGCGTGGGAGAATTCAAGGTCCCGCACAAGGATGAGCTCGATGTCCGGCAAAAGCTGGAGCAACTCGCCACGCTTTCCGACGCCGAGATTCGCGATCAATTGGCAAAGTGGCCCGCCTTTGCGAAGATGAGTCTGGGCGATGAAGGCGCAATGCTCTCCCGCATCCAGCAATTTCGCGATCATCGCTCCAAGACGGCCCTCGACAGGGCACATCATCTCGGCCTCGTCACGCTGACCCCGGCGGAGCAGGCCCGCTTTGAAAAGGAATATTGGGACAAGCGATTGGAAGCGGACCGGCAACTTTCCCAGCAGCTTGAACCCGTGATCAAGGCCAGTGAGCAAAAATTGGATGAGGCGCTTTTCCGCGAATTTTCCTCGCCCGGAACGCTGGCCCAAGGCCCCAAGCCACCCACGCCGCCGCCCGCACCCGCCGTTCCGCCCGCGAAACCGTCGCCCGTTGCGGCCCACTAGAATTCGGTGGTAGCCGCCGCCCGCCGTACGGTGGTGCCTTTTTGAACGAAAAACGGAGTCGCGGAAGCTTTTCTTCTCTTCTCCACCGCACGGCGTGCGGCGGCTACCACCGAAGCGCTTCGGAAATTAGACCCGAAGAGATTAAAGCGCAGCGCAAGTTACCCCGGCCTTCAATCCGCTACGGGGTCGCCGCATCGGCACTGCCACTCGTGGCGATGGCCACGGGCGCACGCGAGCTGTTTCCATAAATCAGATAGGGCAGACGTTCCTGCGCCCACCGCGCCACGCCGGAATCCCACCCGCGCACCATGTCGTTGACCGAGCGTCCGACGAGAAGTCCCCGGCGCAGGGAGGTCGTCCCCGATACCTTGTCGAACATCTGCCGCTGGTCCGCGCTTGTCCGGGCAAAGGGACTAAACCCATCCACGGTCCGTTCCAGGATGTCGATGGCTTGAAAAGAGATGGCGGAGAGATTGCCCGCGTTGCGTGGGTCAATGGCCAGGTAGACTCCTTCATAGGACGCGCCGCCCCAGCGACCGCCGTCATTTGTCCGGTAATTGTAGGTCGAAGCGTGCACGCCCGGAATGTGCAGCGCGTTGAACCGCCGGGCCAACGCGTTCGTGTCCCAGCCTCGACCCGATACCACTTGAAAAGGCACGGGGCTTCCGATACCGCTCTCGATTCCGATCTCGCCAAGGAAACCGGTCGCCGTGTAACCGCGCGCTGCGCCGATGGTCGGAATATTGGGCGACGTCGGGACCCAGTGAAGCCCCGTGTCTTCCCAGACCATGCTGCGGGTGTACCCGGTCATCTGCACCACGCTGAGCCGACAGGGACGGGTCAGATATTTCGCGTTGATCCACTGCGCCAATTCGCCCGGCGTCAGGCCGTAGACGAGCGGGATATCATAGAGCCCGACAAAGGACGACTGCGAGGGATCGAGCCGGGGCCCCTCGATCCGCAGACCGCCCAGCGGATTCGGACGATCGAGCACAATGACTTCGATGTTGTCCTTCGCCGCCTCATCCATCACATAGCCGAGCGTGCTGATGAAGGTGTAGGACCGGTTGCCCAAGTCCTGCACGTCATACACCACCGCATCGAGCCCGGCGAACATCTCGGGCGTGGGATGCCGGTGATTCGCCGTGGGCGTATTATAGAGAGCATAGACCGGCAGGCCCGTGCGCGAGTCGCGGCTGTTGCTGACTTCATGGCCCGCCTGGACCTTTCCGTCGATGCCGTGTTCCGGGCCGAAGAGTCGGACGAGTTTGACGCCGGGCGCGTTATAGAGAACCTGGATGGCCGAACGGCCTTTGGAATCGGCGCCGGAAGGATTTGTCACCAGTCCGACGCGCTTGCCCTGCAGCGCCGCAAAGTGAGTCTTCTCCAGTTGATCGATGCCGAGCGAAACCGCGCCGCGCATGTTCCAGGTCAAGGCCAGGAAAACTCCCAGCATCATCACGGCGCATCGAGAATTGGCGGTAGTAGGGGTCATCATTTTTTCTTCACCCGGGTTTGTCCGCGGCCTGCATTCACCGTAGCACAGCTTACGGAAGTCGCTCGCCGCTTGTCACGCCTCGCGCTCCGGCGGAGGACGATTTTTTAAGCCATGGAGCCTCTCGCCAATCGCTGCATCCTCGACTAGGTTAAGCTGGTGAACCTGCGGCAACGGATTCGTTTTTATCAGCAACTGGCTGTCCTGACCCGCGCGGGGGTTCCTCTTCGCACCGGCCTGCCCCGTTTGCAGGAAAGAATTCGCGGCCCGCAGATCAAGGTCCTGGTGGATCGGATTTCGCTCGGCCAATCACTCGGCGATGCCTTTGTGGCCGCGGGCTTCTCGCCTTTTGAATATCATCTCATCAGCGCCGGGGAAAGAAGCGCTCAACTCGACATCGTGCTGCAGCATCTCTCTGAATTCTGGGCGCGCCAGCGGCAGATGTTTCAGGCACTGACCGGGCAGCTTTACTATCCGCTGGGCGTGCTTGTTTTTTCATTCTTTATCACCGCGGTAATCGAAGGGGCGACCGTGTCGTGGCCCTCCGCCATGATTCATCTGGTGGAGTCCGTGGTCGCCTGGGGCGCGGCCGGATTCGTTCTCTATACGATCGTGCGCGTGACCTGGAAAAGCGATGCCGCGCAAAGCTTCTGGCTCGCGCTGCCGATCATCGGTCGGACTCTTTCCACGGCTTACGCTTACCGCTGGATCACCGCGCTGAAGCTCGAACACGGCGCGGGGATTCCGATGCCCGATGCTGTGGCCGACGCGTGGCGCGCCTCCGGCTATGCGGGCAGCGAACGTTTCGCGCAGCAGGGCCAACTCGCCCTGCGCGAAGGCAGCGAGCTCTCCACGCTCGTTCAGAATTGGCGGGCCCTGCCCCGCGACTGGGTCGATTTCATCGAGACGGGTGAAATCTCCGGCGCGCTTGAGACGGCCTTCGCCAATCTCGATGAGGAAGCCGCCCGCAATTGGGACATCGCACAAAAGCGGATGACCGACTGGATGCCGAAGATCATTTATTTCTTCGCCCTTCTCGTTGTGGCCTCCCAGGTTTTTTTCATCGTCTACAAGGTTTACCAACAAGACGTCAGCGGCCCGCTGAAGGCGATCGATTCCGCCCTGGGCCAATAAATCCGCCATGTCTTTCTACGATTCCGACGCCGCGCTGGAGCAGTACCTTCTCTTTCATTATGGGACGCCGGAACAGATCTGCCCGCTCCTGCCCGACGCGCGGGTGGCCTGTAATTTTCCCGTGCGCTGCGTAACGGAGAGCCTGCGCTACATCACTCTCCCCGTGCGCGGACGGGCGCTGGATCTCGGTTGCGCGGTGGGGCGCAGCAGCCTCGAACTGGGTCGGACTTTCACCGAGGTCGTCGGCATCGATTTTTCCGCCCGCTTCGTGGTCGCCGCGAGCGAGATGCAGTTGCGTCGGCAGGTGGCCGTGCGCGTCCCGCGCGAAGGTTCGATCTGCGACGAACTTGAACTCAAGCTGCCGGCGGACCTGCTCGCAAATCACGTCCGCTTCGAGCAGGGGGATGCCTGCGCTCTCCGCGCCGACCTGGGCCAATTCGATCTCGTACTCATGGCCAATCTCATCGATCGGCTGCCCGATCCAGCCCGCTGCCTCGCGCGTTTACCCGACTTGGTTTCTCCCGGCGGCTGGCTGATCATTACCTCGCCCTACACCTGGCTCGAGGAATATACGCCACGCGACAAGTGGCTCGACGACGGGGTCGGCGGCACGCTCGCCGCCTTGCAGGCGACGCTCGCACCGGCATTCAAGTTCGAGCGCGCGCTCGACCTGCCCTTCCTCATTCGCGAGCACCGGCGGAAATACCAGTGGAGCATCGCGGAGGCGAGCCTGTGGATCAGACAGTGAGCTTTCCCGGGGCGAAAATTCGACAACGCCGCCGCTCCGCGCTTGAATGGAAGTCATGGCTTTTCCCCGCAGTCCCTACGATACCGTCAACGGCCTCGTTTATTTCGCACGCATGCTCGACAAGATCCGGCTTTTCGCCTCGGGAAATCTGCCGGAGGATTTCACGCCTCACCTCGGCGAGGGATTCGATCGCCGCTGCCTGAACCTATTGCAGGTGGCCTACGCGCCCTTGCGGGAGCGCGTGCTCGCCGGCGGAACGGACGAAGAGATGCTCGAATGGTGTTTTCAACACGGCCGACGCCTCACCGACGAGGAGATCGAGACTTGGAGCGACTTCATGCGCAAGCGCGGCTGGCGGGACGAAGGTTATGAGCGCGTCGTCATCCGCATGAAGGAAGCGGGCCTCGAATATACCTCCGGGCAAGTCGTCACCATGTTCGATTTTCTCGATCTCGACGAGGGCCGGACGCCGCCCGATTTCAGCCGGTGGGAACCGAAACGGAATTAGAAAAAGACGGGAGCTCGACAACCCTCGATTGGCGGAGATATTGAAGAGATGAGTGCGCCGGATCCCATCGAAGTCCTGGTCATCGGCGCCGGTCCCGTCGGGCTGACCATGGCCTGCGAGCTGAAACGCCACGGCGTTGCGGTGAGGATCATCGAGCGCAGGGAAAAGGCCCTCTATCATCCCAATGCGGCCATCGTCCACGTGCGCACGCTGGAAATTCTCTCCGCCATGGGCGCGGTCGACGGCTTTCTCAAGGAGGGTTATCCCTTTCCCGGTGTGAGCCTGCATGCCTTCGGTAAGCCCATCGGTTCGATTGATCTTCACGGCATCGACAGCCCGTTCCCGCTGCCGCGCACGATTCCTCAACACGAAACCGAGCGGCTGCTCAACGAACATTTCGAGCGCCTCGGCGGTCGCGTCGAACGCTCGGTGGAGGCCCTCGGGCTGGAACAAAACTCGAGCGTGGCCAAGGTGCGGCTGCGTTATCTGGCGGAAAACAACCGGGAAGAAACCGTCACCGCGCGCTGGGTCGTCGGATGCGAGGGCTCGGGCAGCCTGACCCGCGAAGCCTGCGAAATCGAGTTCACCGGAGAACGTTACACCGGCAAGGAATTTCTCCAGACCGACGCGACGTTGCGTTGGAGTTTTCCACATGGTCCCGGCTATCAATTCCTCACCAAAGATTACGTCCTCTTTCTCGCCGCGTATAACGATCAAGGCTTTTACCGGATCATTTGCGCGCGCAACGACGCCAACCCGGAAAACCAGGAACCGCCGACGCTCGCC
The DNA here is from genome assembly GCA_026225555.1 of Methylacidiphilales bacterium. GTDB lineage: Bacteria > Verrucomicrobiota > Verrucomicrobiia > Methylacidiphilales > UBA1321 > JABDGH01. The sequence goes on along the minus strand of JAMFSY010000006.1, from coordinate 12,750 downwards.
GAAATGCAAGCGCTGGTGCGAAAGATCGCCGATCCGAATGCCGAGCTGCTTGACGCGAAATGGTTCAACCGTTTCCGCACCGGTTACCGGCTGGCCGCGCGCTTCCGCGAGGGGCGCGCTTTTATCGCCGGTGACGCGGGCCACGTCCACATTCCCATCGGTGGCCAGGGCATGAATTACGGCATGCACGATGCCTTCAATCTCGCATGGAAACTCGCCGCGGTGATCAAGAAAGAAGCGCATCCGCAGTTGCTCGATACCTACACCGCCGAGCGGCATCCCACGGATGCGGCACTCGTACGCGGGACCGATCACGGCTTTCATCTTCTCGTCAAACCGCACGTCGCGGTGCAGTGGGGCCTGCGCCTTTTGGGATCGATGGTCATTGGCATGGCCGCTTTCCAGAAACGAATCCGCGAGACACTGGGGGAGATGAAGGTGGCCTATCCTTCCAGCACGCTGAGCAAGGATTACGGCGGCAGCTTCGGTCCCGCCGCGGGCGACCGCGCGCCGGATGGAATCGTGGTGCGACTGCCGGAGCAGAAGACGCTGCGACTCTTCGAAGTGATGCACGGGACGCGCTGGACACTGCTTCTCTTTGCCGGACATCAGCCGAGCGCGGTCCATATCGAGGCGCTCGAACGGCTCAGCGCCTCGGTCGCTGCGCCTTACGGCACCCGGCTGGCCATCCACCTGGTTTTATGCGGCACCCCGCCGGTGCCGGTGCACGAGAATTGGGCCGAGGATGTTTTGATGGATCGCGACCGGCATCTGCACGACAAGTATGGCGTTGATACCGCGCCGTGCCTCTACCTGATTCGCCCCGATTGGTACGTGGCCTTTCGCGGCGGGCTGCCTTATCAGCCGCAGTTAGCGGCTTATCTGGGCCGGGTGTTTACGTAGAAGAAATCGGACGGTACGGAGTGCCGTCCCTGCCTTTATTCGCTAGCCAGCCGCTTGGCTTCGAGCTCTTCCCAGCGCGCGTAGCCGTCCTTGATCCGCTTTTCCAGGGCCACCGATTCGGCCTTGAGTTTGGGCACCAGGTCCGGCTCCTTCTGGTAAAGATCGGGCTCCCATAAACGGGTGGCAACATCGGCCAGCTCTGCTTCCCAGCCTTCGATCTGCTTGGGCAATTCTTCGAGCTCACGGCGTTCCCGATTTAAAAATTTGGCATCGCCCTTGGGCTTAATGACGGTCGCCGGTTTAGGGCTCGCCTTGGTTTCAACCGGAATCGGTTTCGGCACTGCGGCGGCGGCCAGGGCGACCGCGCGCTGCCGCACCCAATCCTCGTAACCCCCGGTGTACTCGATGATCCGGCCTTCGCCCTCGAAGACGAGCGTGCTGGTGACGACGTTATCCAGGAACGCGCGATCGTGGGAAACGAGGAGCAGCGTTCCGGTGTACTCGAGCAAAAGTTCCTCGAGCAGTTCGAGCGTCTCGGCGTCGAGATCGTTCGTCGGTTCGTCCATCACCAGCACGTTGGCGGGCTGGAGAAAAAGACGCGCGAGCAGCAGGCGATTGCGCTCGCCGCCGGAAAGCATCTTCGCGGGCATGCGAATGCGGTCGGCGCGGAAAAGGAAGTCCTGGAGATAGCTATGGATATGGCGCGGACGCCCTTGAAACGTGACCGTCTCGGCATCACCCGCGACGTTTTGCGCCACGGTCTTTGCATCGTCGATCTGGCCGCGCAACTGATCGAGATAAACGATCTGCAAATTCGTCCCGAGCTTCACCGACCCCGCCTGCGGTTCAAGCTGGCCGAGCAGCAATTTGAGCAGCGTCGTTTTGCCGCCACCGTTCGGCCCGATGATGCCGATCTTGTCCCCGCGCCAGATGGTCGAGGAAAAATCGCTCACGATGGGGGTCTCGCCGTAAGCGAAGGAAATGTCCTTCGCTTCGATAACTTTCTGGCCGGACATGCTTCCGGTCTGGAGTTCGATCCGGGCGGTACCTTCGCGTTCGCGACGCTGGCCTCGCTCCGTCCGCATCGATTGCAGGGCTCGCACGCGGCCTTCGTTGCGGGTGCGGCGGGCCTTCACGCCCTGACGCAGCCAGGCTTCCTCCTGCGCGAGCTTCTTGTCAAAGGCGGCCCACTGCTTTTCCTCCGCGTCGAGGCTGGCGGCCTTGCGCTCGAGGTAGGTGTCATAATCGCAGGCCCAACTGGTCAGACGGCCACGGTCGAGCTCGACGATGCGGGTGGCGAGCTTGCGCAGGAAGGTGCGATCGTGGGTGACGAAGAAGATCGTGAGCTTCGACGTGAGGAGGTAACGCTCGAGCCAGAGAATGGAATCGAGATCGAGATGATTGGTCGGCTCATCGAGCAGAAGAATATCGGGTTGCCCCGCAAGCGCGCGGGCGAGCAGAACGCGGCGCTTCAACCCGCCGGAAAGCGCGGAGAAGGCGTGCTCCGCCGGCAGGCGCATCTCCTCCATCAATTCCTCGATGCGGATGTCGCTCTCCCATTCCTCCTCATGTCGGTCGTGGCGCAGTCCGCCGTGAATGACGTCCCGGACGGAACCGGCGATGTCCCCGGGAATTTCCTGGGTGAGCCGGGTCATCATCGCGTCGGAAGACTGGATGATCTCGCCATCGTTGGGCGTTTCCTCGCCGGTGATGATGCGCATGAGGCTGGTCTTGCCCGCGCCATTGCGGCCGAGCAGACAGATGCGTTCGCCCGCATCGACCTGGAAATCGACCTGGTCGAGCAGAGGGGCGGAGCTGTAGCGGAGCGTGATCTGGCGAAGTTGAAGGAGCGGCATGGCGATGAAAGGGCGGAAGTATACGCGAGGAGACGGGGCGTGTCTTTAAAATCTCTGGCTTCACTCCGTGACGATTCCGGGCAAAGCCGGGGAAAGGCAGGAAGAGCAAACCCTGTCCGTCGCCCTTCAGGGTGGAAACTAATTCTTCGCGGAAGCTTCGGGACTCCAACGGGTAAGCATCTCCCGCAGGGTATCGAGCCGCACCGGCTTGCTCATGTAATCGTCCATGCCTGCCTCGAGACACTTTTCGCTCTCGCCGCGCATCGCATTCGCGGTCATGGCGATGATCCGCACGCCGGGAGATTTATCGGAAGCGCGGATGCGCCGCGTGGTTTCGTAGCCATCCATCTCGGGCATTTGGCAATCCATCAAAATGATGTCGTAGGACTCCCGCTCCAGGGCCTCAAGAACCTGAAGGCCATTGGCGGCCATGGCGGCGGAGTAACCGAGATTCTGCAGCAATCCCAGAGCGACCATCTGGTTGATTCGATTGTCCTCGGCGAGAAGAATGCGGACGTCCTTCTTGCCCGAGTTCACCACGGGCGCGCCCATGGAAAGCCGTCCGGTGGAGACCTTGGGCGAGCGTCGGCTGACATGGCTGGCCATGACATTGGCGAGCCGTTCGAAGAGCCGCGCCTGCTTGACCGGCTTGAGCACGCACGCTTCGATGCCGGCTGCTTTCATCTCCTCGGCATCAAGGTGATTACCGAGTGAGGTGAGCATGACCAGACGGGTTTTGCTGATCGAGAGATCGCGCTTGATGGCTTGGGCGAGCATGAGCCCATCCATCTCGGGCATTTGCATGTCGAGAATCGCGAGATCGAAGGGATCGCCGGCCGCCGCCGCATGCCGGAGCGCGACGAGGGCCTCGTGGGCGTCCGCCGCGCAGCTGTTCTGCATGTCCCAGGCGAGCGTGTAGTGGCTAAGGATTTCCCGATTGGTCGCGTTGTCATCGACGATGAGCACTTTTAAATCGACCAGGTCACGGCGCGTTGCGCCAACCGTGGCAACCTGCTTTTCGAATTCAGCGTGGAACCAGAAAGTGGAGCCCATGCCGGGCTTGCTGTCGACCTTGATCTCGCCATGCATAAGGGAGACCAGCCGTTTCGAGATCGCGAGGCCGAGGCCGGTGCCGCCGTATTTGCGGGTGGTCGAGCCGTCCGCCTGGCTGAACGCCTCAAATAGGCGGGCCTGCGCGGCCGGGGCGATGCCAATGCCGGTGTCGCGTACCTCGAAGTTCAGGATCACCCGGTTGGGCGTTTCGCTAAATTTCGAGACGGTGACCACGACTTCACCCTCGGAGGTGAACTTGACCGCGTTGCCCACGAGATTGTTGATCACCTGACGCAGGCGCCCCGGATCGCCCATGACCTGGACGGGCACCTCGGGCCGGATGAAAGCGGCCAGCTCGAGGCCCTTGCTGTGCGCCTGGGCGGCGAGCAGGTCCATGGTATTGTCGATCGTCTCGCGGAGGTCGAATTCGATGATTTCCAGGTCGAGTTTGCCCGCCTCGATCTTCGAGAAGTCGAGAATGTCGTTGATGACGATGAGAAGCGATTCGCCACTGAGCCGGACGGTGTTCGCAAATTCGCGCTGCTCGGGCGTGAGCTTGGTCATGAGCAGAAGGTCGGTCATGCCGATGACGCCGTTCATCGGAGTGCGAATCTCGTGGCTCATGTTGGCGAGAAACTCGCTCTTCATGCGATTGGCGGCCTCCGCGGCGACCTTGGCCACCTGCAATTCCTGCAACGCGCGATGGCGCTCGGTGATGTCCTTGCTGAAAACCGCAACGCCGCTGATATTACCGTAGGCGCGGATGGGGTTGAACGAAATCTCGTAATAGCGCTCCCCGCGCGGCGTTTCGTAACGCTGCTCGACCAGGAATCTCTCCCCGCCCAGGGCGCGATCGTAGAAGCCCATCTCCTCATCCCGCCAATCCTCGGGAATGACATCGGTGATAATGTCGCCGACCTCAATGGTCTTGCCAAAAATATCCTCGAAATTCCGGATGAAGGTGGCGTTGAAGGTAATGAGCCGGTAGGTCTTATCGACGGACCAGATGGAGTCCTCAATGTTGCTGATCAGCGCGGAGATCTTCTCCTCGGATTCGGAGAGCTTCGTTTCAAGCCGCTTGCGCTCGGTGATGTCCTCGACCATGCCCTCGAAATAAATCAGATGGCCCTGCGCATCGAGGACGGAACGGGCGTTCTCGGAAATCCAGATGACCGATCGGTCCTTGCGATAAATCTGCGATTCAAAGCTGCGGACGACGCCATTTTCCCGCATCAGCCGGACGAACTCGGTTCGCCGCCGCGGATCCACATAAAGCTGGTTGTCGATAACCGTCAGGCCGCGGACCAAGTCCTCGGTGGAGTCGTAGCCATACATCTTGGCCAGGGCCGGATTGACGTTGAGATATTGTCCCGATGGCGTGGTTTGAAAAATGCCCTCGATGGCGTTTTCGAAAATGCTTCGGTACATCTGATCGGATTGAAACTCCGGGCGGCCAGAAGCATCAGGTTCTGGGGAAAAGTCTGCGGAGCTGTTCATGGTTGGGGGCATGAGGCTATCAGCATAGGACGTGCCACACGTATCACGTGGATTTCCCAGCGCGACAGTTAAGCAGGGGTTCTTGGGGCATTCAAACCTTTCTTTGACCAGAATTGACGTTACCTCTTTCCTTCATTTTTGCGAAGCCACCTCTCAAAAAGCAGGCCCTTCATCAGGCGTTAGGGATAGGCCCTAATAAAAGAAAATCATTCTAAAGCGAAATCTCCTCCAAAAGAGTCCCGATCTTTCCCGCCGTATTCCAGTTGCGGGCCGTTCCACGCGCACCCAGTTTCTTTTCGATGAGGGCGCTGGTCAATTTCGAGCGGCCAACCCCGTCGGGGTAAACGAGGTAAAGGTGACGGTCGCGCGCCTGAAAGTATTCCCGCCCGGTAATCGCCTTTTTCAGTGAGGACAGGGCTTCCGTCAGAGGAACGACTTTTAAGCACATGATAAGCAGGTGACTCGGATCCCGGCGCGCCTCATCGTTAAAGGGATTTCCTTTGAGGATGGTTCGCCACTCGTTTGCGTCGCGGATGAAGAAATCGATGGGATGGCCGAAGCTCTTTTTGCATTCCCTTTCCAGCTTCTCCTCCAACGCAGCCGTGGAAATGGTTTTGCTCTTGAAGAGGAGGTTACCTGATTGGAGCAACGATTGGACCTCACTCAAGCCGAGCGAGGTCAAAAGTTCACGCAACTCGGGCATGCCAATCATGCTCTTGCCGCCGACATTGATCCCGCGAAGGAGAGCGACAAAAGAAGCCATATGCCCAGCCTAACGTCCGGTGGCTTCCTCGGACTCAACATCCGGCTGGTAGCCCAGCGCGCCGACCTGGGGCCAATCGAGGCCCTGGATTTCGTCGGCGAGCTTCACGCGGCTGCCGAGGATCTTCTGAACGAGCAGCAGGCAGACATAGCCCAGGATAAAGACGACCACGAAGCCCGTGACACATCCGAGCGCCTGCGCCGCCAACTGATGGAAGCTGCCGCCAAAGAATAATCCGCGCACGGGTCCATCGATCCCGTTCATCCCGCGCCCGGCCGTGCCATTGGCGAAAATGCCCACCGCCAAAAGGCCCCACGCACCGCTGGCACCGTGAATTGCCGTGGCTCCGATCGGATCATCGATGCTTCGCCGCTCGAGCCAAGCCATCGTGAGATCAACCAGGAAACCCGCGCCCACTCCAATGAGCAAGGCCGCCCAAGGATCGAAGAAACTGCTTCCGGCGGAAAGCGCGACCGCCCCGCCCAGCAAACCACGGGTCAGGCGCGCCGGGGTGGGTCGTTGCTTGCGCCACGCGCCCGCAAAAACGGAAATCAAGGCCCCGCCCGCCGCTCCGAGAAAAACGTTCACCGCGGCGAGCGCCGCCGTGGAGTTGGACGATCCATCTGCTGATTCTCCGGCAAAAGCGAAGGCGTTACTGGTCATCCAGGCCACGAGCAGCAGGAAGGCTCCGAGGATGGTGAAGGGCACATTATGACCAGGAATCGGGCCCGGCTTGGCGCGATTGAAACGGCCCTGGCGCGGCCCGAGAACCAGGGCGATCACCAAGGCCAGCGTCCCAGCGGTGAGATGGACAACGCCCGCCCCGGCGAGATCGATCACGCCATGGCCGAGCCCAAATTCATGTCCCAACGCCGCGAGCCAGCCGCCGCCCCAGACCCAGTTGGCAAAAAGAGGATAGATCACCGTGCCGATCAGGAACGCGACCACCGCCATCGCGAGCAGGCGTCCTCTTTCCAGGGCCGCCCCCAAGGCCGCCGCCACCGCGATGGCGAGCAGTACGGCGTGGCCGAGGAAAAGCGTGGCGATGCCGTTGCGCGTGGCTTCATCCGTCATGAGAAAAAAGCCCGAGTTGCCCATGAGACCCCAATGATGGTTGGCCAACATGAAACCCAGTTCGTGGTCGAGCGCGCCCTTCTCCGACGACGCCACCGGCTGGGCCAGCGCGGCATGGGCGTCTCCCACGCCGCCAGTCTGGAGAGCGAAGCCGCCGATCCAATAACCGACCAGGGCAAAGAGCGCGCCGAGCAGCAGTAGCGTGGCCGTGTGGCCGCAATTTTTCGCCCGAGTCATGCCGCATTGATAAAGCAGGAAACCCGCGAGAGCGCTCAAAGTCAGCAGCGACGGCGCCACGCTCCAGGCGGAAACATCGGAGGCAGGCAAATGAATGGTATCCTCCGCGACCACCGGCGCGGTCGAGGTCAGGGTCGGAAGAGCAGCCGGGGCGGGCGCGACCGGCGCAGCTAGTTGGAGAGGAGCCGCCGCAGGAGCATTCGTGGCACTGGCCCGCGCGGTCGCTCCGGGAGTTTCCAGCGCGGTGGGATCGGGAATAGGCGCGTCGGTATTGGTGATGACTTGGGCATGGAGCAGACCGCCCACTCCCAAAGCCACCCAGAGAAGAAGAATCCTTCGCCATTCCCCACTTCGTCCGCATCGCAACGTAAAAAAAGGCATAAGCAATTCCAGGATAGATATATCGAAGCAAAATTAACCAATTTGACAAGGAGATTCAAAATCGAGTCCTAGGCAAACGACGTTCTCGGCGTAGGAACTTCCCCTCTTCTTCCTCTTGAAGCCCGTGAGTCAGAGGAGGTTTGCCTTGACGAAAAGGCGTCTTTTTCGCGATTTTGCTATAGGCTTTGTCCAGATTATATGAAGTCTGTTTCTTCTCCAAGGTTCCGCGATCAAAAGGATGGTTTCCGCGAGATCCTTTCCGATCCTCACTGGTTGGCGAAGGTTCTGCTGGGCGGATTTCTCCTGATTAATCCGTTTCTGATCGCCCTGGCCCCGGCTTATTTTTCGGGACAGGCCCCGGCGTGGGTCCGGGACGCCTTTCCCTGGATTCTCGGGTTTAACGTGCTGACCTTCTGGTTTCCGCTCGGATTTACCTATGAGGTCCTGCGCCGCGCGCGGACGGGCCGTGGTGTGCAACTGCCCGACTGGCGCTGGTCGGCCCTGGGGACTTTCGCCCAGGAAGGCGCCGTCAAGCTGCTGCTCGCCGTCACGACGTTGCTGCTTCCGGCGGCGCTTTGGATGGGCGCCTGTTATGGGCTCTTCATCCATATCCTCGGCTTGCCCGCGCCCTTGCTGACGCTGTTCATTCCCCCGCTTTTGCTTGTCGTCATTCCCTTTTGCGGGGTGGCCTGTTGCCGCTGGCTGGACGGCGCGCCGGTGCTGAGTTGCGCCCTGAATTACGCGGAAAACGTGCGGCTCTTTCGCCGCGGCTGGAAGGATTACCTGATCGCCTCCGCGTTCATCGTGGGCGTGAATTCGGTGACGACAGCTTTCTTTTATACCATTCCCTTCGGCGCGGTGTTTGGACTCTGTCTGGTGGATACCTGGTTCGGACCCATCTATGCCCAATCGGTCGCGGAACTGGAGAGGAAAAAGGTGGCGCAACCGCAAAACGAATCGGTTTTCGCGGTGAAGTAAGGCGCTTCGTTTCTCAAAGGCCCTTATCCCGAGGTGGCCCGCACGCGGGCGGCCGACGCCTTCTTCACCGGAACTTTCCTTCCCTCCGGCAGCGCCTTCGGGTCCTTGCGGATCCAGTGGAAAAGAAACTGCTGGGCGTAACCGCGATAGGGCCCGAAATGGCGATCGGCGAAAATGCGCATGCGCTCCGTGGTGACGCTCGGGCGGTCGTTGAAATAGAGCCGCCGCAGGACGCGCTCCACCCAGACGTCGATGGGGAAGGCCTCGATCCGTCCGTAGGCGAAAAGGAGAATGCAGTTCGCGACCTTGGCGCCCACGCCGCGAATGCGCATCAATTCCTCCCGCGCCTCAACGGTGGGCAATGTCGCCACGCGCTCCAGCAACACCTCACCGGACGCGATCTGCCGCGCCGCGGTGAAGAGATGCTTCGCCCGGAAGCCGAGCCGGCACGCGCGCAGTTGCGATTCCGGCGCAAGCGCGAGCCGTGCGGCATCGGGAAAAGAGTAAAGCTCCTCGCCGATTTGGCGGCCGAAAGCGTGACGCAGATCGTGGTTGATTTGCTGGATCTGCACGATCTGCTTGAGCGACGAGCTGATGAAATTGCAAAGCGTTTCCCACGGTTCCTGACGCAAGATGCGCAGGCCGGGGGCGAAGGCGCGCGCGCGATCCAGCCACGGATCGCTCGGGAACGAGGCGAAGACTTCGCGCATGGGCACGTCGAGCCCGAAGTAGCGGGTGACCGCCGCGTGCGTCAGGCTCGGGCCGACCGCCCGCAACGCGTCACCCTGCGTCCAAACGAGGCAGGGACGGCCGTCGATCCAACCGCGCCAACGCCCGTCGGCGTTGCGTTTCCAGGAGAAGGTTTGGCCGCTGGTCAGCGTGGCATCGAGGTCAATCCCGTGACCCAGAAGGGAGAGCGAGACCTGGGGAAGTTCCGGTTCGAGTGACTTCATGGCGACTTGGACAGCGGAGCGTCGGGCTTGACGCTATCGATGATCTTGTTGAAGAGCGGCAGGCTGGCGGTAATCAACGGTTCCGGGCCGGTGAAGCGCCAGTAGATATTTCCCTGCGGGCCTTCGACCACCGCGCCGATCAGGCCGTAGTTGGGCCGCGCGAGCGGCGGCATGCCCGCGATCGGAACGACTTCGCTGTAGGTGCCGAGGGCGATCACCTGGGAAATTTTCAAGCCGCCGGTCTGGTGGTTCTTGGTCTCCGCCGCCGCGGGCCGGCCTTCGGTGTTGAACATCGTGCCCATCCACGCGTCGATATTTTCCTTGGCCGAGCCACCGACGCCGGGACCGAAATAAAAGACGACGACTTCGCCGCTGTCTCCCGCCTGGCCCCGAGGCGGGGTGACGCGCCACTCTCCGGCCCGCACGGGATTCTCGACCGGCACACTGGTCCATTTCGAGGGCACGGTAAATTTCAGGCCGCCCACCTCAAAGGCGGGCCCGTAAAGGGAGACATCGGAATCGCGGTCGGTGCCATGGCTCGCGGCCCGGGCAGACCCAGGGGCGATGAGAAAAATCGCCGTCGCCCACAAAATGACCCATCGCATCCGGCTACTATCCAGCAATCCGCTCTCAAAACAAGCTCCCGCGGAGTGGCAATCCAACAATCAGGACGGTGGCATGACGCCGCTCGCGCCTGGTTACTTTCCCTTTTTTCCGGCCTCGGGCTTCTGGCAGGCGGGGCATACTCCGGAAAGCTGGAGCGAGTGGCTCAGCGACGCGTAGCCGCGCTCCTTGGCAATCTGGTCTTCGAAATGTTCCACCACGCATTCGTCGATCGGCTCGATCTTGTGGCAGGTGCGGCAGATCAAATAATGATGGTGGTGATGGTCGCCGTCGCGCGCGCGAATTTCATGCCGGGTCGAGCCGTCGATCCAGGCCACTCGTTCGACGAGCTCCTTTTTTTCGAGGATGGAGATGAAGCGGAAAACCGTCGCGAAGTCGCACCCTTCCCCGCGCATCTTGTCGTGAATCTCCGCAAGAGTCAGCGGCACCGTACTCTCAAACAACAGGCGCACGATGGCGATGCGGCCCAACGTGGCCCGCAAGCCGTTTTGCCGCAGCCAGGTCGAAGCTTCCGTCGTGGATGACGCCATACGGGACTGTAGCATAGCGAATGCCCGTCAGCCAGTGATGGCTTGGGCCTTGACCCCGCCAAAGGCCGCGAAACTCGAATTCTTGTGCAGCACATCGATGCCGGAAAAACCGACCCGGCGCAGCAGGTCGAGCTGATAGGTGAGCGGACGCGGGGAATCCTCGCGATCGATGTAGGCGAAAACTTTTTCGCGATATTCCGCGCCACCGAGTCCTTCGAGATAAGCGCCATACCGTTGCCACATCAAATCATGCACCGCCGGAATCTCATGAAAGACCAGATCGGTGATCCAGACGCTTCCGCCTGGCGCGAGCAACGCGTAAATCTTGCGGAACGCGTTCTCCCAGTCGGCGTCGTCCCGCAGGTGATGCAGCACGGCAGCGGCGAGGATGACGTCGTAACCCCCAACGGGCAGATCGGCCGCGCGAAAATCGGTTTGAAAGACGCGCACCTTCCCCGCGCCCGCGGCAGAGATACGCACCTGGGCGCGTTCGAGCATCGGGCCGCTGAGATCGAGCAGGTCACTATCGAAACCAGGACACGCCTGGAGCAGCTTGAGCGTGTTGTTGCCCGCGCCGCAGCCGATATCGAGCACGCGCCGGATGCGCGGCGTGGCGGTGACGGCCGCCTGCGTAATGAGCTCCATCGCGAGGGTGGCGTCGATCGTAGCCAACTGGCCCGTTTCGAGGTTCGAGAAACGCTCGACATCCTGGTCGAAGCGCGCGCGGATTTCGTCGATGGTCGACTTTTGCGAGAAGGGAACGGTCATGGTTTATTTAGCGGAAATTCAGGCTTCTCGTCGATTTTTTCTGTCGGGCGCGATGGGCTCGCCGGCCCCGGAGTTGCGCGATGCGGCTCTCGCCGCTAACCTGAACGCCATGTCCCTCGCCGCCGCCATCAGCCACACCGATGAAATCAACGCCCGCATTCTCGCCGTATCGGAAGATTGCATCGCCGGGTTCGTGCACGACCCGATGCGCGAGATCGCGCGCGGCTGCGGCCTCCCGGTCGAACTGGTGATCGAGCGCATCCGCGGCATGCTCCAGGCCGGGACGATCCGGCGCGTGCGGCAGACGCTGATGGCGACCGACCTCGCGCCCGGCGCGCTGGTCGCGTGGGAAGTCCCCGGGGAAAAGCTCGACGACGCTTTCGAGTATATGTTCCAGCAGGATCCGTTCTCCGGTCACGTCGTGCTGCGCTCCACCGATACGCCGACGAGCGGCTCGCAGTACAAGCTATGGACGACGCTGAAAGTGCCTCACGGCTTCTCAATGAAAAAGCATGCCGATTTTCTCCGCGACCGGGTCGGCGCGAAGCATTATCGCCTGATGCCGGCCCATGGCATTTTTGCGCTCGGCGTCGGGCATACGCGACGCAAGTCGATGGAGCTCGGCGCGAAATCCGATGAGCCCGCGCAGATGCACACCGTGCGCATGGCCGAGTTGAGCGAGCTTGACTGGCGCGTGCTGATGGCGCTGAAACGCGAGCTGACGCCCGACGAAATCAGTGAGAATTTATGGGAAGCACGCGCGCGCGAGGCCGATCTGCCGCTGCCCGTATTCTTCGAGGTCGCGGAAAGCCTGAATGAGCGCAAGGTCATCGGCCGGTTCTCCACCTTTCTCGAGCACGTCAAGCCGACCGCGACGGGCGAGCGGGTGACCCGTTTCAATGCGCTCTTTCACTGGGCGGTTCCGGCCGGACGCGAATTCGAAGCGGGCCAGGAAATCGGACGACATCACATCCTGACCCACTGCTACTGGCGCGAAGGCGGCCCGGAGTTCAATCACGTGAACATCATGGCGGTCGCGCACGGCACCGACCGCGATCTTGTTCGCGCACACAAGGCGGCGATCGACGCGCATCTCGAACAAATCGCGATGCCGTTCAGTTACACCAATGTTT